>CANRAG010000020.1 GCA_947628515.1 uncultured Clostridia bacterium
GCAGCTTAATACCGCGTGTCCCGTCCCCCACGGCTTCTTTCTCGCGTCGGGGACCGCGTATCCTTTCGGAATATCCGTAAGCGACTGGAACGCGTATCTGACCTCCACGCCGAGCCCGGCGCAGATTTGCCCTATTCTGTCGCCTATGGCCTCTTTGAAATCCTTTTCAATATCCTTGCGGATTATAAAAACAATCTTGTTAAACCCCGCCTTTATAGCGTCATGGACGGAATAGTCCATAATAATCTCTCCGGTCGGTCCTACCGGAGCGAGCTGCTTTATTCCGCCGCCAAATCTCGAGCCTATTCCGGCAGCCATAATTACCAACGCTGTATTTTTCATACTTTCCTCCATTTCCCCGCCGCGCGGCGGCATGATGCTGCTGTCATTTTATATATTTTGTGAAATCTTTCATCTTCTCCGCTATAAGCTAAATTATACAATAACCGCGCGTAAATTGCAAGCTATTTATCAAAATTTTTCGGCGTCTCCAGCGTTATATTTCCTATTTTGCAGCCGCGCAGCTCGTCGAGCACCATATTCGCCGCGCGCTCCGTGTCCACCTCGCCGCCGCTTATGACAAACCCGCGTCTGCGGCCTATACGCTCCAACAGCTCATAGCCTTCAAGCGATGAAATATCCTCCGCTATCTTATATCTTTCCTTTACCTGCTCCGGATATTCATCGCGCAGATATTCGCACAGCGAATATGCCAAAAGCTCGGTATTTATGACCTCGTCCTTTATCGCGCCCGTGTAGGCGAGCCGCTTCGCGAGCTCCTGGTCCTCGAACTTCGGCGGAAGCAGCCCCGGAGTGTCCAAAAGCTCCGCGTCGCCCTTTATCCTTAGCCATTGCTTTCCCTTTGTCACGCCCGGCCTGTCGCCCGTGCGCGTGCTCGCTTTGCCCAAAAGCCGGTTGATAAGGCTGGACTTTCCCACGTTCGGAATACCCACCATCATGAGTTTAAGCGTCCGCGTCCTGCCCTTTTTCCCGTCGCGCTCAATTCTGTCGCTCACCAGAGCTCGCGACTCGTTAAGCACCCTGTTTATACCCATGCCCGTGGCGCAGCTTACCGGTATTACCTTAATACCCCGTTCATTATACCATGAAATCCACATATCCGTCCTGCGGCGGTCGGCAAGGTCGGCCTTGTTCATAACAAGCAGTCTCGGCTTGTTCTTTATAATATCGTCAAAATTCGGGTTTCGTCCCGAAAACGGTATCCGCGCGTCCAGAATTTCAACCACGACGTCGATCATTTTCAGATTATCCTCGATAAGGCGGCGCGTCTTTGCCATATGGCCGGGATACCATTGTAGTGTGTTCTGCATTGACCCTTCCTCTTTTAAATACAAGTATGGGGACTGCCCGGCAGTCCCCGCATTTCGCTGTTATCTTTATGTTATCTCGTTATTCCGATATCGCCGAACGGATAAATCCTAAGCTGCGATTTGCCCAAAATTGCCTCCTCCGGCACCTGGCCGAGAGTTGAAACGCGGCTGTCTGATGAATGTTCGCGGTTATCGCCCATTACAAACACGCAGCCCTCCGCCACCGTCTGCGGAAACTCCACCGTCGCGTCTATGGGATATGTCGTTCCCTTCGCGTATGTCTCGCTAAGCTCCGCGCCGTCAACAAATACCTTGCCGTCACGGATATCAACGGTCTGACCTTCTGTAGCTATTACCCTCTTTACATAGTAAACCTTGTCGTAGCCGGACGGAAGCGAAAAGCCCGTTTTGAATTTCTCAAACCCCGAAAGCTCATCCTTACCCTCCTGCTCCGCCATTCGGTCATAGTAAACCTCGCGCTTTGTGTAGTTACTGTCCAGTATGACAATATCCCCCTGCTCCGGCGAATAGCCGAGCTTTGTAACGATCAGTCTGTCACGGTCAAAAAGCGTGTTCTCCATACTCTGTCCGTCAACCTTTACCACGTCGAACAGGAAGCACTTGATCAGCATTGCTATAACAACGGCGATAACTATTGAATATACCCACTCGAAAATCTCGCGGCCTACGCTCTTTTTCTTTTTATCCGACTTATCCTTCTTATCCGGCGTCTCCGCTTCGGTTTTTAATTCCTTTTCGGCTTCGCCGTTTATGTTTGTGTTTTCATCCATATTGCTGTCCGCCATAAGAACATACCTCCCTTTAAGATTAAATATCATTTACGAAAGAAAAGTACGAAACGGCGCCAAAACCGCGCCGTCCCGCCTCAACCGTAAGGTCATATTCTTTCCTTAACCTTTGCAGCCTTACCCACTCTGTCACGGAGATAGAAGAGCTTAGCACGGCGAACCTTACCGTGTCTTACAACCTCAATCTTCTCAACGTTCGGTGAGTTTACCGGCCATGTCTTTTCAACACCCACGCCGTATGAAATACGTCTCGCGGTGAATGTTCTGCCGATACCGCCGCCCTGAATTTTAATGATTGTACCCTCGAACATCTGAGTTCTTGTTCTCGAACCCTCGACTATTCTCTGGTAAACCTTTACCGTATCGCCAACCTCTATTGCGGGAAGGTCGTCTCTTAATTGGTCTTTCGTGATTGAATCAAGAATTTCTTTTGTGTTCATGATTAAATCCTCCTTTTATATCCGGGACATTCTTGCCGACCGAGGCAGAGGACTGTCCGTAATTCCAAGATATTATATCATACCCGCTCCGTGATTGCAAGAATTTTTTTATTTTTTGGTAATGAATTTTCACAGAAAAATATCCCGTTTCTTGTATAGATTGACCATTGTAAACCAAAAACGCAAATACAAGGTTGACATCCTGCCCGTCCGGTGGTATAATGCGATATATAAATTGACAGGAGGATGATTGCGATGATAAACGCTCTTAAAAATAAAGTTCTCGATAACGGCGAAATAACCAAAGCCGAAGCGATGGCGCTTGCGGACGCGCCGCTTGACGAGCTTACGGCGGCGGCGGACGAAATCCGCCGTCACTTTTGCGGCGACAGCTTCGACCTGTGCTCGATAATAAACGCCAAATGCGGCAGATGCTCCGAGGACTGCCGCTACTGCGCGCAGTCTGCCGGCTATGCTGCCGAGCTTGACACATACCCGCTCATATCTGCGGACGAGGCGGCGAAGCAGGCGAAAATAAACGAGGAAAACGGAATACTCCGATTCTCGCTCGTGACGTCGGGGCGCGCGCTTTCGGACGCGGAGGTGGATAAGGTATGCGATATAATAAGGAAAATAAAAGAGACGTCCTCCGTTTCGATATGCGGCTCGTTCGGACTTTTAACGGAGGCGCAATACCGCCGTCTGCGTGCCGCCGGACTTCGGCGCGTACATAATAACCTCGAAACTTCGTGCCGCTTCTTTCCGAACGTATGCTCCACGCACAGCTTTGACGATAAGCTCCGCGCGATAAGAGCGGCGCGGGCGGCGGGGCTTAACGTGTGCAGCGGCGGCATAATGGGGCTTGGCGAGAGCATGGAGGACAGAATAGACATGGCAATAACGCTCCGCGAGCTATGCGTGCTGTCGATACCGGTAAATATGCTAAATCCCATAAAGGGCACTCCGTTTGAAAACAACCGCGTTCTTTCCGACGAAGAAATGCGGCGAACCGTCGCGATTTTCCGCTTTATAAACCCGAAAGCGTCCGTAAGACTTGCCGGCGGGCGCGGGCTTATGCGCGACGGGGGCGAAGGCTGCTTCCGTTCCGGCGCGAATGCGGCGATAACAAACAATATGCTGACCACCGCCGGCATAACCGTTTCCGACGATTTAAAGCTTTTGGATAAGCTCGGCTACAGACCGGCACTTCAAAACGACTGACGAAAAACAAGCCGCCGGGGCGGCTTATTTTTTTGTCAGTTTAACAATCCACCGCTCACTACGGAAAATAAAAGATAAACCACTGAATTTTTGCTCTATTTCATTGTGCATGTTGCAAAAAAAAAAAAAAATGATATTATTTTTTGTATAAAACGACTAAGGAGGTATTTCTGATGAAAATCAAAAAATTGCTGTCGTTATTTTCGGCAGCGGCAATAAGCGCGAGCTGCTTCGCCGGCATGGCTATTACAGCGAGCGCAGAAAGTTACACGTATGCTGTACCGGAAGGCGGAGACGCTATTACAGCCGGCACTACGATTGATACCGTTCCCGGAGTCACACTGACATTCGGTACGTCAGGTGAAGGTGAGGCTGCTTTTAATGCTGGAAAAAGTAGTACCGCTTTGAGTGAGTATGGCTTTAGCGCATTTACAGAGGGAAATGGTGTTAATGGCAACAAAGGAACCGGGACGTGCTACATCTTTAATGTGGCACAGAGCGGTAAGCTTGACGTTGGTGTTGTTCTTAATAAGGACAAAGCTTTCTACGTGATTGATAAAGATGATAAACCGTCAACAGGTAGCGTCAGCGGTTCATTTGATTTGGGAGATCACCAGTCTGAAGAGAGAGAACTTTCAGATCAAGTATTTAACGGTCTAAAGTATGAGCAAAAATTAAATAGCGGCATAGTTTCATTTGATGTTAAAGCAAATAATACTTATTATGTTTATTGCGCAGGCTCAAAATTAGGCTTCTTCGGATTTATCTTTACACCCGCTCCGGAAGGACCGGCAATCAAAGAGGAAGCACAAGAAGCGGGCTTATTTAGTACACATGACGACGCAGCTGTCTTAGCGTATAACACAAACCCAATTGAATTCAGCGGTGATTCTCCCAACGGCTTTAATTGGGTAATATACGGCCCGAATGGCCAATCCGAATCAGTTAATGCGATTGTAGCTACTGAGATTAGCGGTGATGCTACATTCGGTCTTATCATTAAAGGCAACAAAGATAACCTTGAAAAAATAACTAAGGTTGAATTTGTTTCAGTAGAATGATGAAAAGGGAGGAGACGGAAAATGCGAAATAATTTTACAAATCCGGAAATGAACATCTCCTTATTTAATTTGGAGAATGTTGTAACGGCTTCGGGCGAAACGAACCTCGACGAGGCGCAGCAGGCGCTTACGGCCAAAGGCGCTACGGAAGGAAATATCACGACGATTACATTGGACAGCTTAGGCTTCACATTCTAATTTTCGCAAACTGAAAATTCACCTTTCCACGGTGATTTTAGTTTAAATAGGCAAAGAAGCGGCGGACGCGTGATTGCGTCCGCCGCTTCTTTGTCGTTTAATCGTTACCGTCATATACGCAGTCCCTTCTTATTTTTTCAAGCGCCTTCTTTTCAATTCTCGATATTTGAACCTGCGATACTCCCATAACCGACGCAATCTCGCTTTGCGTCCTTCCCCGAAAATATCTCATAATAAGAATATCCCTTTCGCGCTTGTCCAGTTTGGCGAGGGCTTCTTTTAAAAACACCCTATCCACAACCGTTTCTTCCGTATCCTCCGGCGCGGGCAGCTCCATTTGCTTCGCGCTCCTCTCCCCGCCGTCCATGCCCGAATACAGTGATTCCGGCTCAACGGACGCCTCGAACGCTTCCACCAATTCTTCTTCCGCAATTCCGGTTTCGGCGCTTATCTCGCTTATACACGGATTTCTGCCCAGCCTTTCGCGAAGCCGCTCCTCCGCGAGCTTGCCCCTTACAGCCTTCTCTTTTATCGAGCGGCTCACCTTTATCACTCCGTCGTCGCGCAAAAACCGCTTGATCTCGCCCAGTATCAAAGGCACGGCATATGTGGAGAACTGCACGCCGAACGAAGCGTCAAACCGCTTAACAGCTTTTATAAGACCTATCGCGCCGATCTGCATAAGGTCCTCCGTTTCACAGCGCCTGTTTGCGAACCTGCCCACAAGACTGTATACAAGCCCCATATTGTTCCGCACGATACGCTCCTCTGCCTCGGCGTCGCCCGATTGCGCTTTTTCCAAAAGCTCCGCGTTATTGTTCATCGCGAGTTATCCTTTTTATCATGCGCACGGCAGTGCCCTCGCCCTTGACGCTTTCCACCTCGAGCTTGTCCATAAACGCCTCCATAATCGCAAATCCCATACCCGACCGCTCCGAATCCGGCTTGCCGGTATACAACGGCTCCCGCGCCTTTGCGATGTCGTCTATGCCGCATCCGAAATCCCTTACCGTGTATGTAACCGTGTCGCCCTCTATCTCCGCCTTGATTTCAACTACGCCGCTTTCGCCGTTATACGCGTGTATTATCGAATTTGTTACCGCCTCGGATATCGCCGTTTTGACCTCCGACATTTCATCAACCGTAGGGTCCAGCTCCAACAAAAACGCGGCGCAAACGGTTCTTGCCAATCTTTCATTTACGGATTTTGCGCTGAATTTCAATTCCATTCTGTTCATTTATATATTCACTCTCTTTCTTCTGCTCATAGCGTCTATTCCCTGCTGCAGGGTATCGCTTAATATTAAAAGATGACTTATCCCCGCCATTTCTATAAGCCGTGATACCTGCTCGGACGCCCCGTATATAATAATCTCGCCGCCGAGGGCGCTGACGGTTTTATACCTGCCTATTATCATACCTATTCCCGACGAGTCCATAAACGTTACGCTTCCGAAATCGAACGCGATATTTATCGCTCCGGTGCGCTTTATCTCCCTTTCGAGCGCGGAGCGTATATCCCCCGCCGCGTGGTGGTCAAGCTCGCCGTACACTCTTACCGCTATAAGCCGATGCTTTGAAAGCAATGTCATTTCCATATTTGTGCCCCTTTCATTTCCCGCTGACTTCAATCTGTGCTTAGCTTATATTTCCATATTAAGCGCCAAAAACCCTTTGTCGAAAAAAAAGAAGCGTCCGACAAAATTCGAACGCCTTGATTTATTTGTTACGCTTAGGTTATCATTACCGATAGCAATATCTATTTCTTTTCTATAAGCCTTGCCACTACAACGAACCGCTCGTTATTGGCGTTATACGAGCAGGTGGAAAGCGTTATAAGCTCCTCGCCGTATTCCGGCCGTATTCCGGTATCGTACAGACTGTGGCTCAGACAGTTGTCGATAAAGGCCTCGTATTCCTCGCGGGACTCCGCGTTTATAAACTCATAATATTTAAACTCGTCCTCCGCTCCGACCTCTGTTCGGAACACGGCGAAAATCTCGTATATTCCGCGATTGTACATGGTGTCAAAGCGTATATACGGGTTACTCCGCTCATAATCCAAATCGCCGTATTGCAGCAATGAGTGGAACATGGCGCCGTTTTTCATATTATGCGCGTAGATTATAACATTGTTGTTCCCGCCCGTCGGTTCACACTGGTAATCCATAAACGGAATTCCGGCGGAGCTGTTGTTTCCGTCAAAGTCCCTGTGCAGATAATACGCGTTGCTGTCGCTGTTGTACATTACCGGATAGTCTATATTTGTCCCGTCGATTTTAATCCAGCCCGCCATGTCGTTATTCCGCTCGTATAGAGCATAATATCTGGAAAGCATGCCGTTCGGCTCGCGCGGCTCTACGCTCTCCGTTTCCTCCTCGCCTTCCGGCTCCGGCTCCGCAACCATGCTTTGCAGCTCTTTGAAATCCTTTTCCGTTTTGTTCCTGTCAAAATAAGTCCTGACCGCAAAAAAAGCGCTCACCGCAAAAACAAAAAGAAAAAGAATTTGAATAAGCGTGATTTTGCCCTTCACCTCATCAAATCCTTTCCGTACTGTCCGTTATTGCTCAGCTGTTAAACTTCTTTCGTTTTATTATTTCCAAAACACCAATCACAGCCGCGCATACCGCCATAATTCCGCACAGAGCCACCGTCTCCGAACTACCCTCGCCGGTTTTCGGATTGTTCTTGGGCGCAACCGTCGGTCTGCCGCTCGGCACGGTGCTTGCCGCCGCGCTCGTTCCGGTTCTGGTACCGGTCGTTTCGGCGGAAACATCCGTGCGCTCGAAACGTATAGCCGGTTGGTCCATTCCCTTTAACGGGCTCGCCGTTATAATATCGCCGTTATTGATGGTCGCAAGCGCTTTGTCCACGCCCTCAACGCCTTCTATCGTTCCGTCGGTTATGACAATATCCTTTATGTCGCCGTCGGGAGTTTCTATTTTTACAATACCGTTACCCGATACCATATATCTGCCCGCGGGTATGTCCTTGCCGCATACCTTGCTAATCTCGTTTATCTCAATCGCCTCCGGCGTAGATGTAACCTCCGGCGCGGCTGTGGACGCTGTATCCGTAACGGCGTCAACCGCCTCCGCAACCTCGGTATCCGGCTCCGGCGTCCGCGCCGTTACAGACACCTTGTAGTCCGGCTCCTCAACATCGTCTACAACGCGCGACGCTATCGAAACCTTTAAATTGGCAGCGGCGCCGTCCAATGCGGAAACGACCTCGGGATTGAGCTTGTAATCAACCGTGTAAGTCCTCGTCTCCGCGGCTTCTTCGGAGTTGAACACGCCAAAGGAAATTTCCTTTTCGGACGCTTGCGCGTCCGCCGCAGCTTCGGCTTCGCCGTCGTATATCACATTGCCGTCCCCGTCCGCTATAACAAATGTATAGTAGTCAAGCACGGAATACGTATAATCCGTTTTTTCGGCGTCAAGTCTTAAAAGAACCTCGACCTTATTCCCGTCGGCGCTCTCGCTTGTTATCGTTAAATTCTCCGAACTGTATTCCGTGTCGGAAACCTCCGCGAAATCGCCGAAAAGCTTTGCGGCGTCCGCCACAGTCTCATCACCGTTTACAGCCGTGTATGTATATGACACATTTGATTTATCGGTACTGACCGAAATCGACGGCGCGGCAGCAAGCGCCTGCGTAACCAAAGCCGATGCCGTAACCAATACCGATGCTGTGCTTAAATATATCTTTTTCACAACCAACTCTCCCTTGTATTTATATTTATACACCGTAATTATAGCACACTTTCCCGCAAATGTCACTACTTTTTCGTAAATTTTTTTTATTATGACTGAAATTTGTGCATTATTTACACTGCTAAACCGGATTTTTTGACTACCTTAACTGAATTTTTATATAATTGGTTAAAAAACAGATAAATTTTAAAATACCTCTTGCAATTATGGAAAAAAAGAGTTATAATAACTATAGCATGTTTGTAATACATAGCTATATTCATATTAAAAGACCACCGCTGCGCCAAGCGGTGGTTTTTTATTACTCATAATGATAACTGCCGAGATTTTTATAAAACAGTGAATGTTCCTTCACTTCTTCGAGCGCAAAATAAATTCCGGCGTCGTCAACATTCCCTTCAATATCTATAAAGAACACATACTTGCCCATTTCGTTTTTCACGGGCCGCGACTCTATCTTAAGCATATTGATTTTAGAATGCCCCAAAAGACCTATAGCCTCGTACAGCGCGCCGGGCACATGCGCGGTTGAGAAAACAATGGAGGTCTTGTCATGGTCCGAAACCTTAAACGACGGAGTTTTTTCTATTATTACAAACCTTGTGAAATTATTGCTCTCATCGTTGCAGGCGGGACGGACGATTTCCAGTCCGTATATCGCCGCCGCGGCGGCGGGAGCGATCGCCGCGACGGAACCGTCGCTTTCTGCCGCCGCCTTTGCGGCGAGCGCCGTGGACTCCGCCGCTTTCAGCTCCACGCCCGCGAACTCGTCCTCAAGCAGCCTTGAGCACTGCCCCAGTCCCTGGGGATGAGACATTATTGTCTTTATATCCGAAACCGACGCGCCCTTTTTAACGACAAGATTTTGGGTAATGCTTAAAATATGCTCGCCCGTTATATATACATCGGAATTGAACGCAAGCGTGTCGAGCGTCATAGTAACGCTGCCGTTAAGGCTGTTCTCGATAGGCACGATACACCGCTCTATTTCTTCTCTGTCAACCGCTTTTATCGCGCTCGCTATCGTGGGGAACTCGCGAAGCTCCTCCCTGCCCTGTGACCATTCTATTGCCGCCTGCTGCGTAAACGTGCCGGCAGGCCCCATATATCCCAGCATTTATATCTCCCTGCCTATCGCTGCCGCAATCCGTCTCAGCTCCTCCATAAGCTCGGTGAATTTATCCGGCTTAAGCGACTGCGGTCCGTCAGACGCAGCACATTCGGGGCAGTCGTGAACCTCGACCATAATGCCGTCCGCGCCGGCGGCAATTCCCGCTTTCGCGACCGCGCCGACATATTTATAATTACCTGTCGCATGCGACGGGTCGGCTATTATCGGAAGATGTGTAAGCTCCTGCGTTACCGGAATTGCGCTTACGTCAAACGTGTTCCTTGTAGAAGTCTCGTATGTTCTTATGCCACGCTCGCAAAGGATCACCCTATCGTTGCCCTCGCTCATTATATACTCGGCAGCCATGAGCCATTCCTCTATCGTGCTCGCAAGTCCGCGCTTTAAGAATATGGGCTTATTGCACTTGCCCACCTCGCGAAGAAGCTTGAAGTTCTGCATATTTCTTGCGCCAATCTGAATAATATCGGCATATTCGGCGACCAGCTCAACGTCGCGCGTATCCATAACCTCCGTGCAAATCGGCATACCCAGCTCGTCTCCGGCCTCGCGCATAATCTTTAGCCCCTCGCCCTCAAGACCGCCGAAGGAATACGGCGAGGTTCTCGGCTTGAACGCGCCGCCGCGAAGGATATTCGCGCCCGCGTCTTTTACGAGCCGCGACATTTTAAGAAAATGCTCCCTGCCCTCGACCGCGCACGGGCCGGCGAATACCGCAAGCTTCTTCCCGCCTATGGTTACGCCGTATCCGACGTCGATTACGGACTTCTCCTGTTTAAGCTCCTTTGAGGCGAGCTTATACGGGCGCATAATCGGCACTACCTTCTCAACGCCCGACATGAGCAGAATTTCGTTCATGCTTATCTGACGCTTATCGCCTATGGCGCCGATAACCGTTTTCTTCTCGCCGTATATCGGATGCGTAAGGAATCCAAATTTTGTAAGCTTTTCCTCTACGGCGCTGATTTCTTCTTTTTTCGCATTATCATGCATGATAATAATCATTAATAATTCACCTCTCAAATTTCGTTAACGAATTTGTTAATATCATAAATTGTATCCATTATACCATAAAGCATCAGGATTTTCAAGTCTTTGACACCCGAAAAGTTGCGGATTAGCATTTGACTTTCGCCTGTGTATATTATATAATGGTATAAATAAGACTTAAAGCTTCACGGAAATGTGTTAAAATAAGGGAGTGGACGACCATGAAAATATTTAAAGCCAAGGTTCGGACGGCGGAGCCTGTTCCGGCGGGCTTCACCGTTGACGACATAAAAACAGAATCGAGCATATGCACGGGCGAAACGACAATCGGGTTCTATGATAAATCCGAGCGCCGTCTTGTGTGCGCCGAGCTTGTCTCGCGCGACGAGGATATAACCGCATATTATGAAAAGTACGGAGCGAAACGTCCGTAACGCAAAAACGGGGATGGCTGTTGCCATCCTCATTTGCTGTTATCCGTACCGGAAATGTATTTTACAACCTCGCCCGCGGCAATAAGCCCCGCCGCAGCGGGCACAAACGCCGTACTGCCCGGCGTTGCGCGTTTTACAGCGCTGCCGTCGGGCTCCGGAACCGCCGTCGGCTTTATAGGCTGTTCCTTTGAATATACAACCTTTAATTTCTTAACGCCCCGCTTTTTAAGCTCCTGCCGCATCGTTCGCGCAAGCGGGCAAACGGAGGTCCTATAAATATCTGTCACCTCCAGCATCGACGCTTCAAGCTTATTTCCCGTGCCCATGCTGCTTATTATCGGCGTCCCTACCGCCTGCGCCCGAATTATAAGCTCTATTTTCGCCGTTACGGTATCTATCGCGTCCACAATATAATCATAAACCGATAAATCATAATCATCCGCGTTATTCGGCATATAAAAGCAGTTATGCGCGTTAATAACCACATTCGGATTTATCGACAGCGCTCTCGCTTTCGCGGCGTCCACCTTGTTCTGCCCCATTGTTTCGGTTGTGGCGATAATCTGACGGTTTAGATTTGTAACGCATACCGTATCATTATCAAAAATATCTATCGTTCCCACGCCGCTTCTCACAAGCGCCTCAATCGCGTATCCGCCCACGCCGCCCGCGCCGAACACCGCGACGCGCGAGTTTTTAAGCCGCTCCATACCGTCTCCGCCCAAAAGCATTTCCGTTCTCATAAAGCGTGTCAGCATATCGTTCCACCCCCTACAACGGTTTCGCCGTCATAGAGCACAACGGCCTGTCCGCCCGTTATGGCGCGCTGCGGCTCGTCAAACTCCACATGAATTCTGTCGCGGTCCGTCTGCCATACGGTCGCGGGCATGGCAGACTGACTGTAACGTATTTTAGCCTCAACGCGTATCGGAGCGTCAAGCCTGTCCGCCGCTATCAGATTTATGTTTTCCGCGTCGAGCTCACGCTTAAATAAATCCGCGTTATCTCCCAAAACCACCGTGTTTCTCTCCGGGCACACGCCGCACACATACATCGGCTTGGGGAGCGCAAGACCGAGCCCCTTCCTCTGACCTATGGTATAGCGTATAAGTCCTTTATGCTCGCCTAAGACATTGCCTTCCAAATCGACAAAATTGCCGTTCGGATAGACTTTTTTTGTGCAGCGCTCGATAAACGCCGCATAGTCGCCGTCGGGCACGAAGCATATATCCTGGCTGTCATGCTTTTGCGCGTTTATAAACCCCTGCTCCTTGGCAATATCCCTGACCTCGTTCTTGGAAAGACCGCCGAGCGGGAAAAGCGTATGCCGAAGCTGCGTTTGAGTCAGCGAGTACAGTACATAGCTCTGATCCTTTGTGCTGTCTAATCCCTTTTTAAGAAGAAATCTGCCGTTTTCCTCTGTAATTCTCGCATAGTGCCCCGTTGCGACGTATTCGCAGTCAAGCTCGCGCGCGCGCTCCGCGAGTCTTTTAAACTTAATGTACCTGTTGCAGTCTATACACGGGTTGGGCGTTTTGCAATGCTCGTAAGCGTCAACGAACCTGTCAATTACCTGTGATTTGAAATCGTCCTTGAAATTAAATGTGTAATGCTCTATCCCCAGCCGCCGCGCGACGCTTTTAGCGTCCTCGACGTCCGACAGAGAGCAGCAGCTCTTTTCTGTTCGGGCAATATCCTCATTGTCGAACAGCCTTAACGTAACGCCCGTTACGTCATAGCCTCTGTTCTTTATAATATAAGCCGCGACGGAGCTGTCCACTCCGCCGCTCATTGCTATAATCGCCTTTTTAATCATGGTTAAGCCTTATCATCTCGTCAATGCACCGCTTTGCATCGGTGATTGTTTTCTCGTCGAGAATAATTTCCTCGCCGCCCACACCTCTTACGCAGTCATATACATCCATAAGAGTTGTAAGCTTCATGTTCTTGCATACCAGCCCCACCGACAGCGGATAGAACTTTTTATCCGGGAACTCATACTTCAAATGCTCCGCAATACTAAGCTCCGTGCCTATAATAAATTCACTGTCCGAAGAACGTCTCGCATAATCTATTATCTCCGAGGTCGAGCCTGTAAAATCGGCCTTTTCCACAACCTCCGGCGTACATTCCGGATGCACAAGCACCTTCGCGCCCGGATGCTTCCTTCGCGCAATATCCACGTCGCGCTCGTTCACGGCGGCGTGTATCGGGCAACCGCCGCTTAAAAGCTTTATATTCTTATCGGGACACTTTGCCGCGACATACGCGCCGAGGTTACAGTCGGGGATGAAAAGAATATTTTTGTTCTCTATATTATTTACAATCTTAACGGCGGACGACGACGTTACGCACACGTCGCAGATGGTTTTGAGCGCCGCTGTCGTGTTTACGTACGCGACTATTGTATAATCCTTATACTTCGGCTTTAACTGCTCTATAAGCTCCCTGTCCATCATATCCGCCATCGCGCAGCCCGCGTCCGGATGCGAAAGAATAACCCGCTTTTCCGGTGAAAGGATTTTGCAGGTTTCAGCCATAAATCTGACTCCGCACATGAGCAACGTATTATTTTCCACGCCCCGCGCCTTTACGCTTAACGCGTACGAGTCGCCGACAAAATCGGCAACCTCAAGTATTTCATGCGCCTGGTAGCTGTGCGCGAGAATGCATATATCATTCTCCTTTTTCAGACGCAGAATTTCATCCTGTATATCTCTTAGACTCATATCAACTGCCTGCCTTCCAATGCCTTTATTATTGTTATTTTATCGGCATATTCAATATCCGAGCCGATGGGTATACCATGCGCTATACGCGTCACCTTAACGTTAAACGGCGCAAGCAACTTTGAAATATACACGGCTGTCGCGGTTCCGTTTACGGTCGGGTTGGTGGCAAGAATAATCTCCTCCACGCCGCCGTCGGCAAGCCTCAGCAGCAGCTCGTTTATCTTTATATCATCCGGACCTATTCCGTCCATTGGCGAAAGAGCGCCGTGGAGCACATGATAAAGTCCGTTGAACTCGTGCGTGCTCTCAATGGCGGCGACGTCCTCCGGGCCTTCGACAACGCATATAACAGACCTGTCCCTTTTAGGCGACGAGCAGACCGGACACAGACTATCCTCCGTGAGATTTTGGCAGCAATCGCAAAGATGTATGCTCTTTTTCGTCTTTACAATCGTGGCAGCCATTTGCTCCGCTTCCTCCTCGCTCATATTCTCAAGCAAATAGAACGCAATGCGCTCGGCGCTTTTATGGCCTATTCCCGGAAGCCGCTCAAACTTCTCGATAAGCTCGTCAATAACCGTCGAATACATCAGAATAATCCCGGAATATTAAGCCCGCCCGTTATGGCGCCCATTTTCTCCGACATCATCTCGTCGGCTTTGGTAACGCCCTCGTTTACGGCCGCCATTATGAGATCCTCCAATGTCTCCACATCGTCCGGGTCAACGGCATCCGGATCGATTTTTATAGAAACAAGCTCCTTCTTTCCGCTTACAACGACCTTTACCGCGCCGCCGCCCGCCGCGGCCTCAACGGTCTGCTCCTCGGTTTCCTTCTGAACGCGCTCCATTTCCTCCTGCATCTTCTGGGCCTGCTTAATAACGCTGTTCATGTTCTGCTTCTGGTTCATGCCCGCGCCCTTAAAACCTTTGTATGCCATAATTTTATACCTCTTTCTTTATTTTCGTTAATATATAATCAATTACTCCTCGTCGGAGGGTAATTCATTCGCCTCTAAAAATTCTTCCCGCTCATCCTCCAAATCCTCCATTGAAGTCTGAACGCCCGTTTCAGGTTCCGCGTCAAATGTCACTCTGTCGCCGTCTGTTATAATATTCGAGAACTTCGATATAAACTCGTCCAGCCTGTCGCTGTCAACAATATTCTCCTTTGTCTCCGAATGTTTCACCGGCTCCGCCGTCCCGCTCCCTTCCGAATGTGGCAGCTCATAGGGGTTTAGTATACAGCTTTCGTCAAGATCGCTGCGGCGGGCTATTTTTATATTATAATCCATACCGGTGGTCTGCCTGAACACCTCGCGGATTTCGTCGATATGTCCGGCTATAAACGGCTGCGTGAACGTGTTGCGTTCCTCCGGCGCGAGCAAAATAAGCCCCTCCGCGTCAAAAGTGACCGTGCAGTTTTTAAGCGGCGTAACATACGGCTTGTTCTGCTGGGTCATTGCCGCGATCGTATTGTTCCAGTTACGCGCAAGCGCCGCCGTTGGATACTCGTATGTCAGCTCTGACTCCGGAATGGGAGCATAGAGCCTATGCGATACCTTTTTCTTCTCTACGGGTTCGGTTTTTTTTTCATCCTCCGCCTTCGGAGCCTGTCCGTTTTTTATGGCCTCCTCTATGGCGCTTATACGCCGCAAAATATCAGAGCTTTTATTCGCCGTTTGCGGCGCGGGCTGCTGCGGCACGCCCACGGCAAGCTTTTGCTCAACCGCCGAAAGCCTCGCCATTCCCCCATCCGGCGACCTGTCCGTTTCCGGACGCGTAATCTTTATAAAAGCAAGCTCGTAAATTATCCTTGCCGATTTTGCCAAACGCGCGTCTGCCATTGCCTCGGAAATAAGAGTTGACGCGCGGTTAATTCTGTCAAATGTCAGTCTCCCGCTCTGCGACCGCATACGCGCAAGCGTATTCGCGTCCGTTTCTATAAGCCCTTCCGGGTTATCCGTAAGCTTGCATATCATAAGCGAGCGCAAATGACTTAACACGGACTCGGCAAGCAGCGAAAGCTCGCGCCCGTCCGAAACCGCCTTGTCTATCGCGCCGATTACCGCCGCGCTGTCGCTGTTTATAATCGCGTCTGTAATATCAAACACAGTCTCCTGCGTTGAAATGCCCAAAGCGTTTACAATATCCGTATCTGTTACGGTTGCGCCGCTTGTGGAAATAACGCGTTCCATAATGCTTAAACCGTCGCGCATTGAACCGTCGGCAAGCGACGCGAGCATACGGTACGCGCTGTCGGTTATGTCGTATCCGTCCGCGTGCGCAATCTCCTTCATCCGCACTATTATATCATCATTTCTGATACGTCTGAAATCAAATCTCTGACATCTTGAAAGAATGGTCTGCGGAACCTTATGCGACTCGGTTGTAGCCAAAATGAATATGACATTCTCCGGCGGCTCCTCCAGCGTTTTGAGCAGCGCGTTAAACGCGCCCGTGGAGAGCATGTGTACCTCGTCTATTATATATACCGTATATTTCGCGTTTGACGCGATATAGTTTATATCCTCTCTGATATTTCTTATATTATCAACGCCGTTATTTGACGCCGCGTCCATTTCGGTAACGTCCATAATGGAACCGTCTATTATGCCGCGGCATATCTCGCACTCGTTGCACGGATTTCCGTTTACGGGATTTAAACAGTTCACCGCGCGCGCGAGCACCTTCGCGCAGGTCGTTTTACCTGTGCCGCGTGTGCCGCAGAACAGATACGCATGTCCCACCGCGCCGGAAACTATTTGGTTTTTCAGCGTGCGCGTAATATGGTTCTGACCTACCACATCGTCAAATGTCATCGGCCGCCACTTGCGGTAAATCGCCTGATGCGCCATGCGCTCACCCCTTTATAAACACTCTTGCCTCATAAATAATCCTATATGAAAAAACGTCCGCTTCTCGGCGGACGGCATTTATAGAGTTCACCGAATACGGTTATCTGTAAATGTTAGGCTCCGGGCGAGTGGTCCGTAACACATCCCGAAATCCGCTTAGTGCTGCTTGGTTCCCCATCTGACACGGTTCACGGCACGAAATCGCACGGACTCGCCCATCATCGCCAATATATCCATTATACTACATTACTGCTGAAATAGCAAGTATTTTTTTAAATTTTCTAAACAAAGTTATTATTAGTTATTATTCTGTCATTATTCAGTCACAACTCGGTGGAATACCTTCTTGCCCTTCTTTATTATAATGCCCTTATCGGTGACCATGTCGGCGGTTACTACTCCGTTTACGTCCGTGTACTTGACGTCGTTAATGGAAAGTCCGTTCTGCTGGACGGTTCTTCTCGCCTCGCTCTTTGACTTAACTATGCCCGTTCTGGCAATCATGTCAAGCACTCCCATTCCGATTACATCCGGAATTACCGTTGTGGGCATATCGTCTGAAACTCCGCCGCCGGCAAATACGGCCTCGGCAGTAGCCTTCGCCTTTTGCGCCTCCGCCTCGCCGTGAACGAGCTTTGTAACCTCGTATGCGAGTATTCGCTTTGCCTTGTTGAGGTCCGCGCCCTCCCACTTTTCCATTTCGCGTATTTCGTCCATGGGAACAAATGTGAGCATCTTTATACACTTAATCACATCGGCGTCCTGCACGTTTACCCAGTACTGATAGAAATCGTACGGACTGGTCTTTTTCGGGTCGAGCCATACGGCGCCGCTCTGGGTTTTGCCCATCTTCTTACCCTCGCTGTTTGTAAGCAGCGTAAATGTCATGCCGTAAACCTGACGGTTATCCTTCCTGCGGTTAAGCTCAAGGCCGCCAAGAATGTTGCTCCACTGGTCATCCCCGCCCAATTCAAGCTTACAATCGTACTCTCTTGCAAGCATCAAAAAGTCGTATGACTGCATAAGCATATAGTTGAATTCCAAAAACGACAGTCCCTTCTCCAACCTCTGCTTAAAACATTCCGCCGTCAGCATCTTATTTACGGAGAAGCACGCGCCTATATCCCTTAAAAAGTCCACATAATTAAGATTTAACAGCCAATCGGCGTTGTTTACCATTAAAGCCCTGCCGTCAGAGAAATCAATAACGCGAGAAAGCTGCTCCTTAAAACATTCGCAGTTATGGTTGATAATCTCCGTAGTCATCATCTGACGCATGTCGGTTCTGCCCGACGGATCGCCTATATGTCCCGTGCCGCCGCCAACAAGCGCTATCGGCCTGTGTCCGTGCTGCTGCATATGCCGCATTACAACCATCTGCAAAAAATGTCCGACATGCAGCGAATCGGCTGTCGGGTCAAAGCCTATATAAAAGGATACCTTCTCTTTCCCCAATAATTCCCTTATTTCATCTTCATGTGTGCATTGAGCAATAAGTCCGCGCTCCTTCAGCACGTCAAAAACGTTTTCAGACATTTGTATTTCCTCCCAATAATTCGGTTATTGCTCTCTATTGTACCATTTTTCCCCCGTTATGTCAAGGTTTTTCTTGACATAATGCACGGCTTATCAATAAGCCGCTTCGGTCGGTCCTCCAAAAGGCGGCGATATGTCGCCGCAATCACGACCGCCGATATTACAAACGTTAATATATCCGAAACCGGCATTGAATACAAAACTCCGTCCAGTCCGAACCAGACCGGCAGCAGCAGGGAAAACCCCACTCCGAACGCTATCTCCCTTACCATGGACAGCATGGTTGAAGCGACAGCACGCCCCATTGCCTGAAGGAAAATAAACGCGGCCTTGTTGACGCATGCGAAAATCATCATACACAGATATATTCTAAAGGATTTTATCGCGAATTCCGTATAATACACGCTTTCGTTTGCCGCGCCGAATATCGCTATGAGCCGGCGCGGGCAAAGCTCCGCTATCAAAAGCGCCGCCGCACCCACAGCCGCCTCACACTCAAGCAGCATGGTAAACAGCTTCTTAACCCGCGCCTTTTCTCCCGCGCCCATGTTATAGCCGACAATGGGTATACATCCCGCGGCCATTCCTACCACTATGGATATTACAATCTGAAAAAACTTCATCACTATTCCGACAACCGCCATGGGTATCTGCGCATACTGCGCCTGCGAGAAAATCGCATCCCTCGCGCCGTATTTGCGAATCATGTTGTTTATCGCCGCCATAGCCGCGACAAGCGAAATCTGGGACAGGAAGCTGCATATTCCCAAGGGTATGATTTTGCCGATTATACGCGCGCGCAGTTTAAAGCTCGGTTTTGCGAGCTTAACGGTTTTGGTGTGGACAAGATACCATATAGCCAAAGCCGCCGTTATTATCTGTCCCGCGACCGTTGCCACGGCCGCGCCCATCATGCCCCATTTGAACATGAATATAAAAATCGGATCGAGCACAATATTTGCCGCCGCACCCGCCAGAGTCGATACCATGGCGAATTTTGGGCTTCCGTCGGAGCGTATGACCGGATTTATCGCCTGACCAAACACATAGAATGGTATTCCGAGCGTAATATAAAAGAAATATTCCCGCGAATATTCAAAGGTCTCCCGATTGACCGTTCCGCCGAAAACCGTAACTATGGGATTTTGCAACAGCAGATAGATAACACAGAGCGCGATACCGCTGATTGCGGACAAAACCACCGCGTTTCCTATGCTCTGCTCCGCGTCTTTTGTATTCTGCCTGCCTAAGCTTAGACTTACAAACGCGCAGCAGCCGTCACCGATCATGACCGCTATCGCAAGCGCGATAACAGTTAGCGGGAACACAACCGTATTGGCGGCGTTGCCATACGAGCCGAGATAATCCGCGTTGGCTATAAATATCTGATCCACTATATTATAGAGCGCCGCGACGAGCAGCGATATAATGCACGGCACGGCATATTTGCGCATAAGCGTTCCTATTCTTTCCCCGACAAGGTAGTCGTTTGATTTTTCCATCTTCATCTTCCTCTTAATATTTATTTCGCACAAAGAAAACGGCGCGTAAATCCTATCTGGATTTACGCGCCGTTTCGCTACACGATACATATATTTTACCACAGCTTGCGGATTAATTCAAAGGGCATTTTACACAAAATCACGGTTTTTGAACAACTTAAATTTCCGCAATTTATCGTTTGTCTGTGTATTATATACAGTATCCCATACGACAATAAACGAAAATTTATATGATTTCAGAACAATTGGTTATAACGTAAAACAGAACCCGAATTATTTTCGGGTTCTGTAAGATAATCTGTCAGTTGCTTTGCTTCTTTTCAACATTCTTTATCGCGTCGCGCTCCATCTTAATGGTGCTCTTTGCTGCATCCGTCCCGATGTTGCCCGTTTCGATAAATACAAAGTTGTCCTTAATCTTAACAATTTTGCCGCAAATGCCGCCGATTGTTACAACCTTATCGCCAACCTTCATAGCCGAAAGCATCGCTTTTGTCTCCTTATCGCGCTTTCTCTGCGGTCTGATAAGAAGAAAATAGAAAAGAACAACAATGATAATAAGCGGGAGGAACGAGCCAATCATGCCCATTGCGGCCGGTACCTGCTGCGCCCCCGCTCCCGACTGATTTCCCGCCGCCGGTGCTGCGTATGCAACTGTTTCAAATAAATTCATACTCTTATCTTCCTTTCAAAACGTATTACAACTATTATACATCATAGAGTATGAAATTTCAAGCATAATTTTCGTATTATGTAAAAATATTATTTACCGCATCGAGCGAACCGCTTCCGCCATAGCTTTCAGCTTTTCGCCTCCGGCGACCTCGATCCAGCCTTCATTTATATCCGCCGCCAGAACATCGCCGCCGCAGAATATGTCCGCGAACTCGCTGAGCGTATTATAAAGTCTGCTGCCGCTGCGCGTCCTCGCCACTATGGCATATCTGTAGCCGCTTCGGTATAAAACACATTTTATAATATCCTCGAGCTCCGCCGCGCACAGCGCCAGTTCCATATCGTCAAAGCTGCCGAAAACAAATGTCTCGCTTGCCTGTCTCTTTGCGGAGTTTTGACTGTTTAACATCAGGTCATGCGCAAGCTTCGCTAAATTATCGCGAATTTTGGCCTCCTCCGACTTCACCGAGATGCTCTTAACACGCCCGAACTGCGCGCGGGTCAGTTTTTGCCGTTTCCCCACGCTTACCCGACTTATATTAAGCTTCATCCCGCTCTGCGAATGTACAGCCTCAACCATTACCTGACCGCCGGTATACGGGTCGAAGCCCGTTTCATTATGTACAACCTCCATAAGCTCAAACAGGAAATTATTCAATTCCCCCTCGCGGGGAACTCCCCCATCCACATGAAAATCAAAGTATTCGAGATCCTGTCTGGAAAGATATACAGTAACCTCGTCGCTCGAAATCTTCTTAATTCTCAAACCATATCACTCCCGCCAAAATGTTTAAATATAATCATAATCTATTATACTATAAAAAAACCGATTTGGCTATAGTAAATTTAAAAATAATTAATAAAAGTTTATGGTTTCCGATAAATAAATTGACTTTGAGGGCATTTTTATGTATATTAAACGGAAAATCAGGCAAAAATACGGTTACAAACCATTTAGCAACAACCAGAAAGGAATGATAGTAATGGATAATAATGACAAAAAACGCACTTTTAGGCTGCCGGGATTTTACATCGCGCTAAGCTGCTGCGTTCTTGCAATAGGAGCCGCGGGATTTATATCACAAAAATTGGAATCGCGCTCTGAAGAGACAACCGAGGTTGCGGAAACAAACGAAGGACTCGCGTCTCTTACCGATACCGACAGCATAAGCGCGCCCGACGGGGAATCGTCACCGTTAGAGGATGAACCGGCGGAGGACGCGCCGCGCGACGCGGAGCCGGCGTCGGCGGAGCAGAAAGTTGAGGACGTGCCGGTCATAGAGGATTATGCGATAGACAATCCCGACATAGCCCCTGCGTCGATTACGGTAAACGCGGAGGACGGCGGTATGTTCCTCGCGCCGGTCCCGTCCGGCACAATACTTGAAGGTTTTTCCGACGGACGGCTTGTATATAACAATATTCTCTGCGACTGGCGCGCGCATAACGGCATTGACCTCGCGGCGGATATGGGCTGCAGCGTGAGCGCGGCGGCGGACGGCACGGTTACCTCGGTAGGCTCCGGTAGCTACGGCAAATATGTCACGATAGACCACGGTAACGGCTTTTCGGCTACCTATGCGCAGCTTAACGACATAAACGTAAACGAGGGCGACAGCGTATCCGCAGGCTCCGTAATAGGAACCGTCGCAAAGTGCCAGGGAGAAAATATCGGCGAACCCCATCTTCATTATGAGCTGACAAAGGACGGGGCGTTTGTAAATCCTGAAGAATATTAACGGCAAAGATGTCGTCGAAATCTCCCGTAAATACAAAAAAAGATGCGCGGCAAATCGAAATTTGCCGCGCATCCTTTTTATGCCGTATATCAAATTACATAATACCAGCTTGTATCGTCCTCCTGCTCCACAGTTGCCCTGCCCATGTTGTCAAAATTCATCTCGAGATTTTTTACACTGACCTTTGTGCCTTCAAGCACCGATTTTGTTATAAACGCGTTACCGCCTATAACGACATTTTTGCCTATTACCGTCTCGCCGCCTAAAATAGACGCGCCGGAATATATCGTTACATTGTCCTCTATTGTCGGGTGGCGTTTCTTGTTTTTAAGCTGCTGTCCGCCGCGGGTCGAGAGCGCGCCGAGCGTTACGCCCTGGTAAATCTTTACGTTATCACCTATTTCGGTCGTTTCTCCTATAACTATTCCCGTGCCGTGGTCGATAAAGAAATACTTACCCACCTTAGCGCCCGGATGTATATCAATACCGGTGAGACTGTGCGCGTGCTCGGTCATTATTCGCGGAATCAGCGGTATACCGAGCGTGAACAGCTCATGCGCCAGCCGATACACGAAAATCGCGTAAAACCCCGGATATGTTACAACGATCTCCTCTTTGTTGTACGCCGCCGGATCGCCGTCAAAACCGGCTACAGCGTCGGTTTCTATGAGCTTTCGCGCCTCCGGCAGTCTGTTTAAAAACGCCATAACCAGCCGCCGCGCCTCCGCGTCGAGCGCGTCAAAATTCGTGTCGGCAAACTCCGGATTATACCGAAGCACTATGCGTATCTGTTTTTTCAGATTATGCGTAACGTCCTCAACAAGCGCCGCGACCGTCGCCTTTACCGAATAGGTTTTGTATGTATCGGGCTTAAAAAAGCCCGGAAACACTATTTCCTGAAGCTTGTGGATTATATCTATTATAACCGCCTTATCCGGCTGGTTAAAAATATCTGTTTTATCTATAAATTTGCCCTCGCCATAGCTTGCCATAAGTCCGGCAATCACGCCGCCAATCTCTTTTTCGATATTATCCGCCATTATACTTCCTCCGTAAAATCCATATACTTTATAAACAGCTCGTTAAATTCGGGAATATCCGCAAGGTTAAAGTCCTTTGCCGCAGCCTTTATTCTCGCCGCTCCCGCATAACCGCCGCGCTCAAGATATTTAACAGCGCCGCCGAGCGAGCTGTTGCCCACCGCGCGGCACTTATGCGCGAGCCGTTTCGGGATAAGCCCGACGCGGCATGCCTTTGCCGTGTCCAGCCGCCGGCCGAAGCCGCCGGCGATATACACGTTTGCTATATCACATTCGCCGTACTTTTTTATAAGCAGCTCAACGCCCGCGCGCACCGCAGCCTTTGCGGTCTGGAACTCGCGCATATCCTTCTGTGTGAAGCGTATGCCTTCCGCAAGCTTATATCCGTCCGAGTATTTCTCAATAAATCTTCCCGTCTTGTCGCAATATCCGCAGCTTAGCAGCTCCGATACCAATTCGACAATACCCGTGCCGCATATGCCGCAGGGCGGCTTATTTGCAATGGTTTTCACGGTGTTCGATTTTATGTCAACATTGCATACGGCGCCGCCAACCGAGCCGGTGCCGCAGCTTATGCGCCCGCCCTCAAACGCGGGGCCTGCCGCCGTTGACGTGCACAGTATCCTCTCACGATTGCCTATCGCCATTTCGCCATTTGTACCGAGGTCAATAAAGAGATTGACATCCTCCGACTCGTCAAAGCCGCACATATATAATCCGCTCGTAATATCGCCGCCCACGAACGCGCTTATACCTCCGATTACGGTATAATTATCCTTTGTAACGGTGTCAAGACAAACCGCCTCAAACGGATAGCTGCCCAGCCCCGTACAGTCCCATCCCATATAAAGGCTCAACATTGCGGTGTTTCCCGCGACTACCGTGGGCAGTCCCACGCCGTCCACAGCCTTTATCATATCGTAAATCTGATACCTGATTGCGGCTTGCATCTCGCCCGCTCTGCCGCGCATGGCCGCGTCAATTCTCGACAGCACATCCGCGCCAAAACGCCTTTGCGCGTTGAGGCCGGACTTTGCGCAAGCAAGTTTCCCACTTTTAAACCTCATTACCGCAACGGTGGTCGTTCCTATATCCACAGCCACGCCGTCGGCGGTTTTTACGGAGTAGTCGAAATCCGACACTATACTAAAATCCTTTGCGGATACGCTTCGGCGCGGACAATTCGCGTTTAAACATTCCGAACAGTTATGCTGCGCTTTAAACACGCTCTCGTCTTGTGTAAGCACAAGCTCGTAGCCCATTGATTTTGCGGGGCTTAGCATGAACGCCTCCGTTACACCCACGCCCGTGACCGGCGCTGTTCGCGCTATAACGGCCTGTTCGGAAACAGGAACGGACTCCGGCGCGGCGAGCCTTTTTAGAATGCCCCGTCCGACCGACGCGCAGTAATATTTTATCCGCTCCGTTACCGCTTCGTCCGCGGCGAAAAGAACGTCGTCGGCGCAGTTATTTACAATAAGTCCCGCAAGCCCTTCGCCCGCGTCAAACAATTGTCCTGAGAGCGAGCTTATCCGTTCGCCCGCCGTTATCAGCACATATATACGCTCGTCACGGACAGCGGCGGTGAACCTTACATCGAGCGCATCCGTAACATCCTCATACAGCGCGTCAAACTCCGCCGAAACGGCGGCATAAAGCTCGCTGCCGCGCACGCAGTCCATGGCCGATAAAACCCTGTCCTTATCGGGCAAAACATTTATCTTAATATCTAAGCCGATGTATTCCACGCCTGTCACTCCAACTCAATCATATAAAGCTATAAAGGTTTTTGTTTCAAACATTATACCATAAACGCCTCAATTTGTAAAGATGATATTTGACAGCGCCCACGGCTTTCGGGACGAGTAGGATTTCCCGTTTACCGGTCGCCCATAATCCGTCCGCCCGCTTAAAAACCTGTGGCGATATAGTTATAAATCGACGATTTAAACGCCTTTACCGCTATATCGTCAATATCAAGGTCAAAGCCGCAGAACAGGAGCCGCGCATTGCCTATTTCCATCTCAAACAGCGGCGACGATACCGTGTTATCGACAAAGTTCGGCACAATCTCCACAATAGGCTTCGCGCCCTCCGGCAGCGCGCAGTTTTTGGAATGTTCCATAAGCGTTTTCCACTGATAGTCAGGATATTTCTCCGTCGGGAAATTCCTAAACACCGCATGTGAGTTATCAATTATGGCGCCGAGCGGTTTCGGCGTCGGGAAATGCACCGGCGACCAGAACACGGGTATGAAACTGCCGTCCTTCGCCCTATCAAAAAGCTCTTTCGCCACGATCGCTTTGCCGCCCGTTTTTATAATCTCCGAAAGCTCCTCTCGCGTGTTTATAATTTTCGGCTTTTCCGCGCAATCCGCTTGCGCGAACACAAATACGCGCCATGAGTTTTTATGTCCCTCAACGGTGACCTCAACACGCAGCAGCGTTGATTTTGCTATCGAACCAAGCGGAACGGCAAGCCTTCTGTCCCTTTGGTGATTGTGCCAGAAAAGCTCGTTTCCGCTATATATTTTAATCTCAAAAACGGGGTCGGGTATCCTTTTTTCACCGAAATCGTATAAATCAAGCTCCGCTTCGAGCGTTTCGGTGTTTTTAAATATGCGCTTTGCCTTAAACAGCGGCACGACGCCGCCGCAGAAGCCGCGCCATTTGTCGGGTGATATAAACCCCTTGTTCTCATAGAATATATCGAGCACTCCCACGGTCGCCGTGCTCTGTCCGGTATAGTCCGTCAGCGAAAGCAGCTCGATACCGCCGAAATCCTTCGTCCGCAGCGCGGCCTCCATATCCTCCTTGTACAGCTTAACTTGCATATCGCCCGAAGCCTTTATATAATCCGAAAGGCGGCGGTACACGCCCTTTTTTTGCATATCCTTTCTTATTGCGTCGAAATTAACGGGCAGCATATTGCCCGTGTACCGCTCGCATATATCAACATCGGGGTACGTGCAGTACTGCCCTACCTCAAACGATACAATCGGCACATCGAATTCATCCACCGCCTCGCTGTAATCTAGGCATGTATCCTTTGCCGCCGCGTCATGCATATTCTGTATTCGGATATGCTTCAAATTCGCGTCGTATGCGCAGAAATAATCTTCGCAGGGCAAAACGGCATGGTCAAAATTGGTCGTCACGGTATATAGCCGTCTCGGATCATACGCCTTTGTCTCTATGGTGATCTGTTCGAGCAAATCAAACGCGCCGAGGTTTTCGTTGCCGTTTGAGAACATTATAAACGACGGATGATTTCCGTATGCGTCCGATATTCTCACCGCCTCGCGCGGATAGTAATCATAATGCGCCGGATCCTCGCCCACTTCGAGCGCGCACACGTCCCTGTTAAGCCACATCGGCATTTCTATTGAAAGATATATTCCCGCCTCATCCGCGGCCGCGAACGCCGCCTCCGGCGGGCACCACGCATGAAACCGCACATGGTTAAGCCCGTATTGCTTTATTATACCAAACTTACGCGCCCACGCCGCCTTGTCGGTATCGGGATAGCCCGTAAGAGGGAACAGCGCGCAGTCAATCGTGCCGCGCAGCGAAATCTGCCGTCCGTTAAGCATGAACCTCTTGCCGTCGCGCCGTATCGTCCTCATTCCGAACCGCAATGACTTTACATCGCATACGCCGCCGCACTCATATCTTACCGTGAGCGTGTACAGCGCGGGGCAAAACTCGCTCCAATATACGGGTTCGTCTATATCATACCGCATATACTCCGGCTGGCGCGACGTCCACAGGGTTCTATAAAAGCTCATCCCGCCCAGCGCTCTGCCGTTCGGGTCAGATACCGAAACCGTGATTTTTGCGCTCGTCTGCTCCATGGGAGAATAGTTCTCGCTAACGCATACCGCGCGAATTTTAATGCCGGTTTCGTACGGGTATATCTGTATGTTCTCAAGATGCGGCTTCGGCTCGCACTGAAGCTCCATACGTCCTATGATACCGTTCCAATACCCCTGCGTGTCTATGCTGTAGCCGCTCGCCATGCCGTCCATGTTAATAAGATTGCGGTTATCTATGCATATGGTTAAGGTGTGCGCTCCGGGCGTTATTTTGTCGGTTAGATTATATACATGCGGCGTGCTGAGCGCTATTATGCGTCGGTCGATTTTCCTGCCGTCGAGCCACAGCTCCGATGCTATATTAACCCGCTCCAAAAACAGCCGCACCGCCTTTCCCTCCCAATCGGACGGAATTTCCACATCGCGCCGCACATACATCCTGCCCACATACTCGTATTTTTCGCGAGGCGCGCGAACAGCTTCCCTTGAAAGTTCGTTATAATATTCCTGTTTCTTTCCGATTTTGTTTTCGCAGGCGGAGCCGGGCAGCATAAATCCTTCCTTCCACTCGCCCGAAAATCCGCCTTCCCCGTCATTTACAGGGCTTAGCGGCGGCAAGCTATACCGCCATTCGCCCGATATATCGATTATTTCCATACGGTTTCTCCTATGAATTAACATCCGCCGCGCGGGCGGCGGTGTTACGCTTCTTTATAAAAATCATTCCTCTGTTCGGACAATACCATATAACATTCCTTACCGTAAAGCAGCCTTGCCGGCACCCGCCAGTTTCTGCCAATCCAGAAATTATCCGCTATCAGCTTACCGTCGGCGTATATCTGTGCGCAGTCATACTTTATGTTTATGTTAACAAATCCCTCATCGGTCGTAACGTCAAGCTTCTTCCATACGAGCCCGCGTCCGCCGCCTATTTCAAGCTCATACGGCTCCGTCGGCTCAAACGGCGCGGCACAGTCGGTCATGGTGAATTTTGCCTGATTATAATCCCTTTCCGTTGTGTGCTTTATAAACCCGCATCCGTCCCATTCATAGTAGGTGTAGCTTCCGGCATGCGCCGATTTAATCTCGCCGTCGAATAAGTATATATCGCATTTCTCGCCTATATACAGCCTGCCGTCGAGCTTTCTCGCAAAACGCGCCTCCTGCCACGGGAGAGTTATTATTTTTATATTATTTACCTCCCTTACCGCGTTCCTGTCGGGCTTTGCGGTAAACGCCGCGCCGTCGGCAAATCTGAATTGCGGCGCGATACCCGGTATCGCGGCGAACACATATGTATTCCCCACTCTGCACAAAAGCTGCGCCGTGGCGTATTCGAGCATATTATTTCCAAGCTCCGTATTAAACGGCATTATAAAGCTTACATCGCCTTTTACGTCGATTTTCGGGAAGATAACCGAACCGGTGTTTATAACCGCGTCCTTTATATCCAGCAGCTTCGCAAGCCGCTGGTAGTGGTTTACAAACACAAATCCGCCGCTGCCGTCGGTGCGCATGCAATAGCGCAGCGCCATGATGTTTTTCTCGTTTACGTCCTTTTCCGAAAGCACGGTTTCCATTGGCGCTAATATATCCCCGAAATCGTTTACAAACATATGCAGCATATTTAAGAGTCTGTACTGCTCGCGTATTTCGCCGAATTCGGATATGGGCGCCTGGAAATCGTATGATATTGTAGTGTAATCGTTCGGGTAGCCGGCAGCCCTCGTCTCGTTAAGGGTTGAAAGCTTTCCTATCTTGTTCGCGCCGCCCTTGTACATATAATAGCCTATGAGATTATTTCCGTTGCCCAATTTGCACAGCGACAGCGAATATATATCCTGCCCCGTTATAACCGGTCGGCGGTGGTGCGTTACCTGTATACCTCCGCCTATCTCACAGGTCACAAACGGATAGCGTTCAAGCGGCAGCCGCCATCCGTCCTCGCTTGCCGCGTTCATAAGGTCAACGCCTATGGCGCTGTCGTTCCGCTCCTTCGTAAACGCGTAGTGTACCGAAAGCGGAAGCTGCTCTGTAGTATCCGCCCACGGCGCTTCCGGATACGCTCCGAACACCGGCAGAACCTCGTCAACCGGCAGCTTTGCGCCGTAAAGGCTGTTCCAGCCCGTCGCCGTCCACAGCGGAACGTCGTATCCTATATCCCGCGCCATCTTTTTTAGCGCGGCGATGTGCTCGGCGTTGTCAATCAGTTCGTTCTCTATCTGTATACCTATGATATTCCCGCCGTGCTTATAGAAAAGCCCCTGAACCTCGTTAAATATCCTCTCGTACCATATCCGCGCCTTGTTCATATAGTCGGGATTATTATCGCGTACGGCATACGGCTTATTTAAAATCCAGTCCGGCAATCCGCCGTTTCGACATTCGCCGTGCGCCCACGGGCCTATCCTTATAACCACGTCCAGCCCCGCGCGCCGCGCTTCGAGAATAAAAGCGCGTATATCCCGGTCGCCCGAAAAATCAAATTCGCCCTCGATTTCCTCGTGGTATATCCAGAACAGATATGTGGCGACCACCGTAACTCCGCCCGCTCTCATCTTGCACAGCTCCGTATACCAGTTTTCCCGTCTGTCGCGCGCGAAATGGTACTCGCCCATCACGCCTATCCACGGCTTTCCGCCGCGCTCCAAATACAAGCTGTTTACATCAATTCTCTCGCCCGACGGGTTTGCTCCGCCGAGGTTTAAATGTCCGTGTAATATTTCCGTCTTTGCGTAGGGTTTAAATCTGTACTCCATAGCGCCACCGTCCTTTTGCATATAACATATAGAAGAAAATCTCCGAGCGATTTTTAACCTTAACCGCGTTTATTATATCATATGTTGCTAATGAGGTCAAGAAGTCCTGCATGGCATCTATTTTCCGCAAGCCCTTTTTCGGCAAATATCTCCGCGTTTTTCAAATCGCCCTTACCCATGTATCCGAGCGCTGCCATGAAACAGCAGTGAACGCGGTTGGCCTTGTTCAAATCCCCCTCGAATATGAGGAAATCGGGCAGGGATACGGCAAAATATTCAATCCTTACATTATCGTTCATATGCTCGTTCGCATACTGTATGAACATATCAAAGCGTCTTTGGGCCTCCTTCGTATCGCCCAACGCTTCTAAGGCCTTCGTTGCATAGTATGTCATCTCCGGCGGACGGTCGTTGTAGTACATGGCCGATGTTAGCAAAAACTCGCCGCGCGCCGCCATCTTATACGCCCGTTCCTTCTTTTCCGGATCCGTATAGAGATTTCCAAGCATATAATAAATATCGTTGTCCAAACTGCCCACTAACTTGCCCTCGCCCAGATTATGCGGATACACAAGCGCCGCTTTAAGATATGTTTCCGCTTTCTCCGGCTCCGCCTTCGCCTTGCTTATGAGCGCGCGTCTGTACTGCGCCGTAATCTTGCCTTCGCCGCCCTCCCACGCGTGGAAGGTGTGGTTTATTATGCGGTCGTACGCGTTCTCGTACTCGCCGTTAAGGTTTAAGAGAGTGATATACTCCGTATATAAATCATCGCGCTTTTCTAAAAGCTCGCTATGCTTGTTCATGTTGTCAAGTCTTTCTTCAAGCGAAAGGTTAAGCGTCTTGTAGAGCTGGTCAAGCTCGAAAAATACTCTCGCGTCGGTCGTGTCCGCTGCGAACGCCTCTTCAAGCGCCGCCCTCGCCCTTTCCGCGTCATGCAGCTTATTATAGTACGCAAGCGAAAGGTTGCGGTATACCGTCGCGAGCCTGATATGTCCCGCGCAGCTCTCCCACAGCTTTACCGACTTTTCCCACACGCCCTTATCATAGTACAGACAGCCGAGATAATACTCCGCGTACCTGCCTCCTTTTTCTATGGCGTTTGAAAGAACGACTATATCCTCCAACCGGTTCGGGAAGCAGTAGAGCGGGCTTGCGTTCTCCGCCCTTAAAAGTTCCTCCCCGTCGCCGGAACAGTAATAACGATAGTAATGAACCATAGGTTCATCCGCGTTCGGCGCAAGAGCAAGCACCCTGTCCGCCTCGTCATAGAGGTATGCGTCCATGTATGCGAGAGCAAGCTCGACATAGTTATGGTTATCCCCGCGCATGACCGCTTTCAGCTCGTCAAGCCCCTCTCCGGTCAACCGATACAGCTCATACATACTGCCGTGGTCGAGCGCGTCAATGGCCTGCGATTGTCTTGCGAACGCCTTTG
>CANRAG010000021.1 GCA_947628515.1 uncultured Clostridia bacterium
TGTCGGAGGCGGGCGTTGGCACAATCGCGGTGGGCGTAGCCAAAGGCCGCGCGGACGTTATACTGATTTCCGGCTATGACGGCGGCACGGGCGCGGCGCCGAGAACGGGCGTGCGCCACGCGGGGCTTCCGTGGGAGCTGGGCGTTGCCGAGACGCACCAGGCGCTGCTTATGAACAATTTGAGAAACAGGGTGGTAATAGAGACTGACGGCAAGCTTCTGACCGGCCGCGACGTGGCGATCGCCGCGCTTTTGGGCGCGGAGGAATACGGCTTCGCAACCGGCCCGCTTATCGCGATAGGCTGCGTTATGATGCGCGTATGTAATCTCGACACCTGTCCGGTGGGCGTAGCGACGCAAAACCCGAAGCTGCGTGCGCGGTTTGCGGGAAAACCGGAGTATGTGGAGAACTTTATGCGGTTTGTCGCGCAGGATTTACGGGAATGGATGGCGAAAATCGGCGTTAAGACCGTGGACGAGATGATAGGCCATGTGGAAATGCTCAGCCAGAAAAAGACCACCGGCAACCGCAAGGCGGACACGGTTGATTTATCATCGCTTTTGTACCAGCCGAAAATCTGTTCCAACGACTACGAGCGCTATCATACGGAAAATCAGGACCACGAGCTGCATAAGACGCTCGATATGAATACGCTCCTGATGCTCTGCGCGCCGGCTGTAAAGAGCGGAAAGAGGATTTCGGCAAGGCTCGCCATAAGGAATACCGACCGTGTGACGGGGACGATACTTTCCTCGGAGATTGCGAGAAAATACGGCGAGGCCGGACTTGCGGAGGACACTATAAATCTTGAGTTTGTAGGCTCGGCAGGACAGTCCTTCGGCGCGTTTTTGGCGCCGGGCGTCACGATGAAGCTTGAAGGCGACTCGAACGACTATATCGGAAAGGGGCTTTCGGGCGGCAAGATTATAGTCGTGCCCCCGACTGACGCGGCGTTTAACGCGTCTGAAAACGTAATAATCGGCAATGTGGCGTTCTACGGCGCGATAAGCGGCGAGGCGTATATAAGAGGTATCGCGGGCGAGCGGTTCTGCGTAAGGAACTCCGGCATGAGCGCGGTCGTGGAAGGCGTTGGCGACCACGGCTGTGAGTATATGACCGGCGGCTGCGTGGTCGTGCTGGGCGAGACCGGCAGGAACTTTGCCGCGGGCATGAGCGGCGGCGTTGCGTACGTATACGATAAGAACGGCGATTTTAACGCGCGCGTGAACAAGGCGCTTGTATCGGTAAAGGCTCCGGACACGAGCGATGCGGAAAAAATAAAGCTGATGCTTACAAAGCACGAGGCGGCCACCGGTTCGGACACGGCGCGGGCGGTGCTTGACGGTTTTGACAATGAAATCGGGAAATTTGTGAAGGTAATACCTGTCGATTACGAAAAGGTAGTAACGGTCATGGACGAGGAAAGGGCAAAGGGTACCGCGTATGAGGACGCTATGCTCATAGCCTTCGAAAATGTAACAGGTAAGAAGGTTTCGTAAGGAGGTATCGGAAAATGGGTAAACCGACAGGATTTTTGGAATATATGCGCGAGCTGCCGAAGGACAGACCGCCCAAGGAGCGGATAAAGGACTGGGGCGAGTTCCACACGCATATGGATATAAACGAGCTGCGCATACAGGGCGCGCGCTGCATGGACTGCGGCGTGCCGTTCTGCCATGCCGGAATGCAGGTGGGCAGAACGTCAATCGGCTGTCCGTTAAATAACCTCATACCCGAATGGAACGATTTGGTGTATAGGGGCGATATAGAGGAGGCGTATAACAGGCTGTCTTTGACTTCAAACTTTCCGGAGTTTACCGGACGCGTATGTCCGGCGCTCTGCGAAGGCTCCTGCACGCTCGGAATGCACGACCCGGCGGTAACGGTGAAAAATATCGAGGTACATATAATAGACACGATGTTTGCCGAGGGAAAAATCAAGCCGAGGATACCGGAGCGCTCGACGGAAAAGCGCGTCGCGGTTGTCGGCTCCGGCCCGTCCGGACTTGCTTGCGCGGATATGCTGAATCAGATGGGGCATAAGGTTACGGTATTTGAAAGAAGCGACCGTCCGGGCGGGCTGCTTATGTACGGAATACCGAACATGAAGCTTGACAAGTCCGTTGTAGAGCGCAGAATAAAGCTTATGGAGGATGAGGGCATTGTGTTTAAGACCAATACCGAGGTGGGTAAGAACTATCCGGTAGTGCGGCTTGTAGACGAATTTGACGCGATTGTGCTGTGCACGGGCGCTACAAAGCCCAGACCGCTCACGGTAGAGGGCGCGGATTTAAAGGGCGTATATTACGCGGTCGATTTCCTTACGCGCAATACAAAGAGCCTTTTAGACAGCGGATTTAAGGACAGAAGCTATATAAATCCCGAAGGCAAAAATGTTTTAATAGTCGGCGGCGGCGATACGGGTACCGACTGCGTCGGCACGGCGATCAGGCACGGCGCAAACAGCGTAAAGCAGCTTGAAATTATGGGTGAGCTTTCCGAGACGCGAACGGACGGGAACCCGTGGCCGGAGTGGCCGAGGATTAAAAAGACCGATTACGGCCAGGAGGAGGCAATCTACCTGACGGGTGAGGATCCGAGAGAGTACCTCACGACAATAACAAAAATCGAGGGCAATGAAAAGGGAGAGGTTTCAAAGGTGCACACGGTAAATGTGAGCTGGGAGACGGGCGCGCCCGTGCCGGTTCCGGGCACGGAGCGGGTTCGCGACTGCGACATGGTGCTGATAGCGATGGGTTTCTTAGGCCCCGAACAGGAGCTTATAGACCAGCTTACGCTCGCGAAAACGCCGCGAACCAATATTGCCGCGTCCGAGAGCGACCACAAAACATCCATGATAGGAATATTTGCCGCGGGCGACTGCCGCAGAGGGCAGAGCCTTGTGGTATGGGCAATAAGAGAGGGACGCGAAGCGGCGGAGGCCGTGGATAAATATCTTATGAAAAAATAACGGAACCTCATAAATACTGTAAGCGGGCGCGGCAGATACTGCCGCGCCCGCTTATAGTATTAACCGTTGCTTGCGGGAAAATTGTGGTATAAAACCTATTTACATTTCCGGGATTTTAATGTATAATATAAAAGTAAAATAAGTTCAAGGGAAGGATATGACCCAAAATAAGCTTTATATACAGAATATTCAAAAATACCGCGCCGTCAAGGCTGATTGCCGCAGGGTTCGCCGCCGTAATACTTGTCGGCGCCGCGATCCTCACATTGCCGGTATCGCAAACGGGAAATACGGATGTAAAATTCATCGACGCGCTTTTTACTTCTGTTAGCGCGGTATGCGTAACGGGACTTGTGACGCTTGATCCGGGCAGCGCGTTTTCACTGTTCGGCAGAACGGTTATAGGGTTACTTATACAGATAGGCGGCTTAGGCGTCGCCACGGTCGGAGTGGGTATCATACTCGCCTCCGGAGCGGGTACGGGTTTACGCGGCATAGCGATGATAAAGGAGTCGCTTAACATAAACAGTTCAAAGCAGGTAATGCCCCTGTTTAAAAAAATACTGTGTATCACCTTCAGTATCGAAGCGGTCGGAGCGGTGTTGAGCTTTTTCGCGCTGCTTAAATACTACCCGCCCGCCGCAGCGGCGGGATACGCGGTCTTTCACTCCGTATCGGCGTTTAACAATGCCGGATTTGACGTATTCGGCCGCGGTACAAGCCTTATCCCGTACGGCGGCGACGTCGCGTTAAATATCATAACCATGTTGCTCATAATCCTGGGTGGATTAGGATTTCTTGTTATGCTCGACGCCGCGCGGTACAAAAAGCGGCGCAGAATGACGCTTCATTCAAAGGCGGTGCTCACTACGAGCGCGGCGCTTATAGTTTTTGGAACGCTTATCCTAAAGCTTACCGAAAACATGACATGGCTCGGCGCCCTCTTCCAAAGCGTCTCCACGCGAACCGCCGGATTTTCGTCCTTTGATTTCGGCCGTTTTTCGGACGCGGGACTGTTTGTATGCGTCATATTAATGCTGATAGGCGCGTCCCCCGGTTCTACGGGCGGCGGTATAAAAACCACCACGTTTTTCACAATACTGTGTTCGCTTTGGAGTACGGCGAAAAACAGCAGCACTACCGCGTTCCGCCGGCGTATTCCGGAAGGGTCCGTAAGCAAGGCGTTTACCATACTCACGCTTGCGGTTCTCCTTCTCTGCGTCTCGACCGCGCTGCTGTGCGTTACAAATTCGCAGAACACGTTCATACAGAACTTCTTTGAGGCCGCCTCCGCGTTGGGCACCGTCGGACTTTCCACCGGTATAACCGCCGGTATGAACGCGGGCGGAAAAATAATACTTATGTGCGCAATGTTCACAGGCCGTCTCGGCGCGTTCGGAGTGGCGACTCTGCTCGCTAAAAAGGTGCCGCAAAAGGTTAACTACGTCAACGAAACAATGCCGATAGGCTGATGATTTTATATAGGAGAATAACGCAATGAAAAATAAAAACAAAAACAATATCTACGGGATTATAGGCCTGGGACGTTTCGGAAGCGCGCTTGCGTCAAGACTTGCGGAGTCAGGCAAGGATGTGATAGTAGTAGACCGCAACGAGGCAAAGGTAAAGCCGCTCTGCGGTCTTACAGATTACGCTTATGTAACCGACAATCTCTCAAAAGACTCGCTTGAGGACATGGGCTTTGCCGACTGCGGCACGGTGATTATATGCATCGGCGAGGAGATCGATGTAAATATCCTCACGACTCTTAGTGTCTTAAACCTTGGCGTAAAGCGAGTTATAGCAAAGGCGCAAAGTCTTGAACACGGCGCGGTGCTCGAAAAAATAGGCGCGGAGGTGGTATATCCGGAACGCGATATGGCTCTGCGTCTCGCAAGCAATCTGTTAAGCAACAATATGCTCGAATTCGTCGCGCTAACAGATAATGTGGAGATAATGGAAGTGCCCGTGCCGCCGAAAATGGCGGGCAAAAAAATATCGGAGCTGCCGCTGCGCAAAAAGTACGGGCTTAACATAATCGCGCTTGAGCGCGGCGGCGCGACCGAGGTGGAAATAGACCCGCAGCGCGAGCTTGACGGGCAGGATATGATGATAGTAATAGGTAACCGCGATAAGCTCGTCGCGTTTAACCGAGAATATATACTGTAACTCGGTATTATATATGATTTATCATGCTCGCAAGGTATCCCGCGCCAAATCCGTTATCTATATTCACCACGCTCACTCCGCTCGCGCATGAGTTGAGCATGGAAAGCAGGGCGGAAACCCCGCCGAACGCCGCGCCGTAGCCAACGCTTGTCGGAACGGCTATTACGGGGCAGTCTGCCAGTCCGCCGACAACGCTCGCAAGCGCGCCTTCCATGCCCGCGACGGCGATAATAACCCTCGCGCGCATTATTTCCTTTGAATAATTAAGCAGCCGGTGTATTCCCGCGACGCCAACGTCATAGAGCCGAGTCACACGATTGCCGAGCGCCTCGGCGGTTATCGCCGCCTCCTCCGCGACGGGGATGTCGCTCGTACCGCCGGTGGCTATAACTATTTCCGTATCGGTATTTTTATCCGGCATCGTGCCGGCTATGCCGATGCGAGCTATATCGTAATATGTGAATGTCAGATTTGATTTCTTAGCGTATTCCGCCGCTTCGGCGCTCATGCGGGTTATAATCACCGTCCGCTGCCCGTTATCAAGCAGTCTTTGGGCGATTTCCGTAATCTGCTCCGGCGTTTTGCCCGCGCCGTATATCACCTCGCCCTCGCCCTGTCTTATGCCGCGGTGATGGTCGATTTTCGCAAAACCTATATCCTCAAACGGCTCGCCGCGCAGCTTCAGCGCCGCGTCCTCCGTGGAAATTTTGCCGTTCGCCACACCGTCAAGCAGACTTTTTAATTCCTTCCTATCCATGTCCTATCCCTTTCTTATGTTTATAATTACATACTCCGAGTGCTTCTCCGTCCTTATCGGATACCCCCATCCGGCTACGCCGGAGGATACCATCGCGCTCATTCCGTCAATGCTTGTAAATCCGTAGCACAAATCCGCCGTGCGCAGAAGTCGTATCATAAGCCCGCCGGGGAAAACCTGTCCCGCGTGCGTATGTCCCGATACTATTAAATCCGTTCCCGCCGCACGTTCCGCGTCATACTCTACCGGCTGATGATCCGCCGTCAATATAAACCTGCCGCTTTCGGCGCCGCTTAAAAGCTCGGAAATCGGAATACGCCCCGCGTTAAGGTCGTCGCGTCCGGCGAGGATTATATCGTCGTTTATATAGGTATACTCATCCCGCAAAATCGTTATTCCGCCGGATTTTATCGCCCGTTCAAGCTCATCGGCGGTATATCCAGCATGGCGGCTGTATCTTTGCGCGTCATGATTGCCGTATACAAAATATACGCCGTATCGCGATTTTACGCTTCCCAGCACCTTAAATATCTCGCGCATCTGCTCCGGCGTGGTGCTCTCGTCAACCACGTCACCGCCGAGGATAACTATATCCGCGTTCTCCGCGTCAAATTTCTCCTTCAGTTCCGCGAGCTTGTCGCTAGCAAATATAGTTCCGTAATGTGAATCGGACACGAACAGAACCTTATAATCCTTCGCTATATCCTTTGTTGTAACCATGCTGTATTCCGTGCGCCGCACATCGCGTATATTAACATACCCGTAAGCGAATACCGCAACCGCGCATACTATCGGAAGAATTGAGGATTTATACAGCTTTGTCCAAACCGGTGTATCCGTCTTGCGCGCGGCTTTTACCGCGAAATTTACCGCGTCGAACACAAGCGATAATACCGCAAAGTGCAGAAGTATTATTCCGATAACGCTGAAAAGATTAAAGCTTGCTATCCCGAACAGCACCGAAAGTATCCACAGTATAATCTTTGTGCTTTTTTTCGGCGTATCCGTTTTTAACGAAATTATTCTGCGGAATATACGGTTGTAGTAAAAGCACAGCGCCGCGATAAGCGCAGCCGCGGCTATAAGAATAAGTATAATCATAATTTCCAACCTTTTCTATGTTATTTTCCAAATAACATTCTACACATTTCCGCTATTTAGTATACCACAAACACCATTGACAATCAAGCGAAAATATGTTAACATTGCGTTAATTATATAAAAAGGAGGGCGCGGCGTGAAAGAATTGCGTATTGGATTTATAGGCGCGGGCAAATGCGGGATGAGCCTTGCGCACTATTTTAAAGAAAAGGGATATAATATTTCGGGGTTTGCCTCAAACCGTCCGGAGCAGGAATTTCCATTTTATCAAAAGCCGGAGCTTGTGGAAAATTCGGATATAATATTTATAACCGTTAACGACTCGGCAATAGCGGATGTGTGGAATGAGATAAAATCACTTGACCTGTCTGAGAAAACAGTATGTCATACAAGCGGCGCGGAAACATCTGAAATACTTTGCGGCGCCGCGCGAGCCGCATCGGTGCATCCCATGCTGGCGTTCAGCAGCCGCTTCACGCCCGCGGAACACATATCGGAAGCGTTCTTTACAATAGAAGGCGCGCCTTCGGCTGTCGCGGTTGTCTCCGAAATCCTTTCCGACTGCGGCAACAGGTTCAAAATCATTTCACGGGAGCATAAGGTTCTCTATCATGCCGCCGCTTGCTTCGCGTCAAACTTTGTCGTTTCCGTATGTGAAAAGGCGGAGCGGTATCTTGTCGCCTGCGGGTTCACAAAGGACGAGGCGCACAGCGCGCTCGTGCCGCTTATGAAAAATAATATGGAAGCCATAACGGAAAAGGGCACCAAAGCCGCCGTGACCGGCCCCGCCGCGCGGGGCGATATGCGCACAATAGAAAAGCACCGCGCGGTTCTCGGAACCGACGCGGCGCTGTATGACCTGCTTACAAATGTCATTTTGGATATGACGGGCAAATAGATATTAATCTCGCTCCTTATCCCATTTGATGATTTCGCCGGTATCGGCGTCAATCTCAACGTCATACTCCATTGTCTTTCTTCCGTTAGCGTCCAAAGTGCAAAATTCCACATCATAAACCATGTGGCCGTATTCGCGCTCAAGCTTAATACGCTCAAATCTCACTCCGCTGTCATCGGCAAGCCCCGCCTTCTCCAGGGCTATAGCCTTTGCGCGCTCCTCCGTAACAGCCGTTTTGCCCGCGTTTGAGGACGGTCCCGGCGCCGCTGTGGGCGTTTGGGCCGTCTCGGTGGCAGCCGGAGCCGCGTCGCCGCCCGGAACAATGACGTCCGCGTCCGTCACGGTTGAGTCTTTGTTCTTAAGCTCAATCTTTTTCTCATTCTCGTACCAGTATACGGTCTTGCCCATAAGCTCGCCTATGGCGCGCACCGGAAGATATGTTGTTCCGTCGTACAGCAGCGGGTATACCGCGTCGCCGTCAACGTTTTTAAACTCTCGCTTCTGTCCGTCTATTACAATTGTAAAGTCGGGACGCATCTCTGCTGAAACATCCCTTATCTCTGTGGCGGCGTACGCGCCGATTACCGCGCTTACAGCGCACAAAGCGCACACTGCCAATACAGTTATAACTCTTTTCTTCATTGACATCATCTCCTCCTTTTACATATATGTTTTTGTTTATATGTTCTGATTTTATTATAAATCATGCGAGAATTTTTGTCAATATATATGACATTTCCCAATTGTAAACTTTTTATGTACGCGAAAGCTCAAGATTAGTCAGCCCTAAGTGTGACGGCCTCGCACAGCGGCTTCATATTGTCAAATGAATTCACAAGCATCACCTTTAAACTGTCCGCGTTTTTCGGTATTGCCCTCTCCAGGCCCTCGTTTGCTACGGCGTCCGGCGCGAGATTGGTTATATCGAAAATCTTTGCGTCTATCAAAGCGCCGTTCTCATAGGCGGCAAGTACAAGCTTCGCGTTAATCGCGTCTTCGCTCACGCTGTTGCGAACTGACGCCGTAAGCTTTCCGTCGTATATATACGCCGCAAGCGGAGCGATGTCCTCGGCCATAGAGTATTCCAAAATCGTGTCGATGTTTTTGTCTACCCAGTCAACGCGGCCCTGGAGTATAGTGTTAAATCGGCTTATATCAAATTCTTTAAATCCCCATCTTGCGGAATTCATTGCCGCGGACTCCGAAAGATACTGCGCATATTCATTGATCTTGGGTATAATACCGGCAAAGGTTTCACCGAGATTATGCTCCTTGTAATATCTGTAAACCAGCTCCGCAAACTCGCGGCGGTGTATAAGCTGATTATAGATTGTTCTGTGCTCCGTTCCGGCTATATCTATGGTCGGAATGAGCCAGTCGTCCGTATTGGACGAAATATCGTCCTTTTCAAAAATTCTGTCGTTATCCCATAGCGGGCCGGCATATAACAGACGGTCTATTGTGTCGGTATCCTTATAGAAATACGTGCTGCCGCGTCCGCAGTCGTCGTTGCGCAAAAACTCCTGGTTCCAGAAATATGCCGCGAAGCTCTCGGAATTTATTATTCCCATATAATTCGTTCCGTCTTTAAGCTTCCCGTCGCTAAACACAGCGTCAAGGAAATCCTCAAGATAATGCTTGATATACGCGTACGCGTTATCGTCAGTAACTGTTACGTCCAAATCCTCCGGCTCCTTTACGGAGAAGGTTGTGCCATGTCCCTGAACCTGCAAATCGTCGCCGCCCCAGTTATCCGACTCCATAAGGTAGCCGCCGGTCAAGTCGAGCCCGTCTATGCTGTTTCCGTTCAGTTCAAATGCGTCGTCAAGGTCTGTTATGTTTACGCGCTGCTCGCCGATTTCAACCTTTTCGGTCAGCAGATAGTTACCGAGGAAACTGCCGTTTAGGAACACATCCACAAACTCGCCCAGACCGGTAAATTCAAGCCCCATATCCTTGCCCAGATCGAGCGCGAGCTTGTTTCGTATAATGTCCTCGTCATTCTTTATCAAGAGCCATGTCTTGGACTTGCCCATATTGAGTATGTCAACCTTTTTCTCAAACTTGATTTGATACGGCTTCTTTGTTGAAGCGTCCGGAACCCATGTGCTGTTTCCGCGTCCTTTCATTTCAAGGGTAGTGTCCCTTTTCGCATTATGCGCCACCTCGTCTTTGCTCACAAAGCTCTCTTTCCAACCTCTGCTTGCCGCGAGCTCCGCCGGAACGTCAAGCCGCGCGTCGCCGTAGCATTTAACCGAATGATCCGGCGACGCGTTCATTGCGTCTATGCTGCCAAGCTCCTCGTTTATATCTATGTGCAGGGTCGGCAATCCCGATTTCATAGCCGTTACATCGCGTTCAAACCCGCCGATTGCAAGCTGTATCGGCGACGTCATATCCACGTTCTCATGCAGCGTGAGCTGCTCGCCGCCACCGGAAAGCTCATAGAATGTCACCGAGCTCAAATCCGCTGTGGACGGCAGGAAAAGATATACCGTTCCGTTTATTGTGGACGAATATATGTTATACGGTATCCCCTTTGTCTCGTCCGCGGGAACCATGAGCGACTGCGCCGTGTCATAATACGACTCAGGGAAGTTGTGGTAATATCCGCCGCCGGCTTCGGAGTAAGTAAATCCATTCGCTCCCACAGCGCTCGCGCCGTCAGATAGAATATACGACGGAACAAGCGCCGCCTCGTTTTTATTAAGCAGATAGCCGTCGGTTATGTCCAACGTGCCGCTCTTTATATATATTGGCGCGTCAATGTCGGCATAATCTATAACCTTTACAGTTCCGGAGCCGTCCGCTATAACGCTGTTCTCTATAGCGCCGATTGCCGTTCTTTCAAGAGTAAGCTCCGTTCCGTTTACAATGAGACTTCCGCCTAAAAATACTATGCGTCCGCCCGTTATATGTTTATCGCCGTTTAATGTTATATCACTGTCAAAGGTGAATTCGGAATTAATCGCAATATCCTTCACCGACGGATCCTCCAACGCTGTTTTGAGCTTATCCGCCGTGTTAATGACGCCTTCGCCCTCTGATTTAAAAACCGGGTATCCGTCTTCGCTCTGAACCCATAAATCACGATTTGCGGCCGTAGTGCCGAGTGTATTTAACCTGCCCGCAAGCTCCGCCGCCGGCACGGCCTCGCTGCTGCTGCCGTCTATGAAGCTGTCGCCGTTTTTGTAGTATTCGCACTGTACGGACGCGGAGCTTCTGCCGGTTCCGAAATTACCGTGGTCTGTTGCCTCGCTTAATGAGAACGCGCCGACAACCGTGGTGTTCTCGCGAATTCTTGCCGCTATTTTACCGCGGTTTGAGTCGGACGGGGCATTAATATCGGCAGTGTTGTAAACATCGCTTATTTTTACTGTGCTGCCGTCGGTCGATTCTTCAAGATAACCCAATATGCCGCCTATATGATTGCCGCTTCCGCTCTCCGCGCCGTAAACAACGGCGTCGTTATGGCAGCGTTCGATGGTCGTATTGCGGTTTGCCGCTATGTTGCCTATAATTCCGCCCGCATAGCCCTTCTCCGCGTGGATTTCGCCGTGGTTTGAACAGTCTGATACGGTAATACGGCCGCCGGTGTTACCTGCTATGCCGCCGATATATGAACCGGCGCTTATATAGCCGTGGTTTTGCGAACCGGATATATTGCTGTATGTAATTCCCGCGATGCCGCCAACATACTTGTGAGCGGTTACGGCGCCATAGTTAAATGACTTCTTAATCTCCGCTCCGGATTCTCCGGCTATGCCGCCGGTGTAGAAGATTTTGTTGTTATCGTCAACTCCGTTATCCACCTCACCGTAATTTACGCAGGACGAGATTACCTGAGTGGAAAATCCTACGATACCGCCGGCGTCATATCTGCTGTCGCCGGTCACATCGCCGCTGTTTATGCAGTCACTAAAGCTAATGGTATAAATGCTATCCGTCGCTTTGCCCGCAATTCCGCCGAGACAGCCTCTGCCGTATACCGCTCCTACGTTATGTGAAGCTGTGATTGACGCGTTCTCTGACAACGCGCATATTCCGCCGATATAGTCGGCCGTGCAGTTGCCGGGCGAGGCTATTTGTCCGAAATTGGCGCAAGCCTCGATACTTGCGCTCTTATTTTCGTCTCCTGTATTCTTTCCGGCTATGCCCGCAATATATGCCGCTTCGTTGGCGGCGGATATATTTCCGGTATTTTCACAATACGCTATAACGCCCGTGTTCTCTCCCGCAATTCCGGCGGCCGAAGCCGAGCCGTATACATACGCGTCGCATCTTACGCCCGAAATCGTGCCGTTGTTTTTAACCGCTGCCGCAGCGGCGTTTCCCGCCGATACGCTTCCCTTTATCGTTAGGTTTTTAACGGTTCCGTTAAGCTCTAAAAAGAGCGCGCCGTCGCCCTCTGCATCTATGTAAAGTCCGCTTATGGCGTGTCCGGCTCCGTCAAGAGTGGCGTCATATGCGGAAATAGGCTCAAACGAGTTGTCACTCGATCCCGCAAGATCAATATTCTCCGTCAAAACCGCGTCCACACTTTCGCCTTCGCGCGCCCTCTGCGCAAACTCAAAGAATGTGTCCGCAGTGTCTATGCGCATCTCTTCCCGCGCAGAGGCGGCGATCACCGGAGCGGCATGCAGCGCAATGCAGCCCGCGCATACGGCAGAAATAAATCTTTGCATAATTACTCCTCCTATTGTCTGAATTAATCTTAATCTGCACTGTTAGCAGTATAAAACTTATATATATTATATCGCTAAAGGTTAAAATTGTCAATATTATACACTAAATTGTTCAATTTATTGATTTATATACGGATTTTTTATGAGTAAACACAGTTTTTAGCCGTACTTCTAAATTTTCGTTTTTACTTGATTTTTCAGTGGAAATATGGTAAAATATTTATAATTAACCGCTGAAAGGAACTCTTATATGAAAAAACAATCACGAAGCGAGGCGAGAGAGGCCGTATTCACGCAGGTGTTTCAGTTTGCAACCCAAAGGGATAATATGGACGAGGCGCGTGAAATCCTGCTTGAGGAGCTGCCGGAATGTGAGCAGAACATCGGATATATAACCGAGGTTACAGAGGGCGTTTTAGAGCATGAGGATGAGATAATAGCTATGATAAACGCGCATCTCCGCAAGGGGTGGACGTTTAAGCGCCTTTCAAAGGCGACGAGAACCATTCTGAAGGTAGCCGTATATGAAATGAAATACTGCGATGACGTGCCGCCCAAGGTTGCGATTAACGAGGCGGTGGAGCTGGCAAAAAAGTATTGTGACGAGAAGGAGCCGTCGTTTATTAACGGAATACTCGGCTCTATAATGCGAGAGATATGCTGACGCTCGGAATAGACACAAGCAATTATACGACTTCCTGCGCGGTTTTCGACGGACGGGATTTTACTATGAAACGCAAGATACTTGACGTTAAGGAGGGAATGCGCGGGATAAGGCAGAGCGACGGTGTGTTTATCCATAACCGTGAGCTGCCTTTAATGCTTGAGGATATTCTGTCGGAGATTGACGGCGGCGATATTGCGGCTGTGGGAGTAAGCACACGGCCGAGAACGGTTGAAGGCTCGTATATGCCGGTATTTACGGTCGGTCACGGCTACGCGAGAGCGGTGGCGGCGGCACTGGGCGTGCCGCTTCGGGAGTTTTCGCATCAGGACGGGCATATAATGGCGGGGATATATTCGGCCGGAGCGTGGGAGCTTTGTAATTCGCCGTTCCTTTCGGTGCATCTTTCGGGCGGAACAACGGAAATTCTAAGAACCGTATACACGGGGAACGGATTTATAAACGAAATCGTGGGCGGCACGCTCGATATAAGCGCGGGACAGCTGATTGACCGCGTGGGCGTTGCAATGGGGATGAAATTCCCATGCGGCAGGGAGCTTGAGCGGCTGGCGCTCACGACGAACGAGACGGACAGGCTTCCGTTTTCGGTAAAAGGCGCGTATATGAATTTATCGGGGATTGAAACAAAGCTTCTGCGTCAAATAAGCGGCTATGACGCGGTAACGGCAAGGACGGTTCTTTGCTATATCCGCGACGTGCTGGTCAGGACAATAAACAGCGCGGCGGAGGATACGGGCATTGACCGGGTCCTTATAGCGGGTGGAGTCGCGTCAAACAGCATAATACGCGAAGGGCTGCGCGCGCGGCTCGCGCCGAAGGCGTATTTCGCGTCTAAAGAGCTTTCGTCGGATAACGCCGTGGGAGTCGCGGTGTTGGCGGCAACGGTTCGGGAGGTGTGATAATTTGACAGAGCAACAACAGGTAATAGGAACCGTGTCGCGGGTAAATAATTATATAAAGCGCTTGCTTGACAGCAAGCCCGTGCTTTCAAACCTATGGGTGAAGGGCGAGATTTCAAATTACAAGCGACATTCTTCGGGACATATATATCTTACGCTTAAGGATGAGGAAAGCGTTCTTAAAGCGGTGATGTTCCGTTCGGCGGCGGCTGGACTGGCGTTTGAGCCGGGCGACGGGATGAAGGTTATCGCGCGTGGGCGCGTCTCGGTATACGAGGCCGGAGGCGCGTATCAGCTTTATATCGAGGAGATGATCCCCGACGGTGTGGGCGCTCTGTATCTGGAATACGAGCGGCTCAAGAGGAAATTGGCGGCGGAAGGACTTTTTGACAGGGAGCGCAAGCGGCCGATACCTCGCTATCCAAACCGTATCGGGGTCGTAACCGCGCCTACGGGCGCTGCGGTGCGAGATATTATAAACGTGGCGACGCGCCGTTTCCCGCTTGCGGAGATTATAATATACCCGGCGCTTGTACAGGGCGCGGGCGCAAAGGAAAGCATAGTAAGAGCGATAGAATATTTTAACGGCCGCTCCGATGTGGACACGCTCATAGTCGGGCGCGGCGGCGGGAGCATAGAGGATCTATGGGCATTTAACGAGGAATGTGTGGCGCGGGCAGTTTTCGCGTCGCAGATACCTGTGATTTCCGCCGTGGGACACGAGACGGATTTTACAATAACGGATTATGTGGCGGATTTGCGCGCGCCTACGCCGTCGGCGGCGGCGGAGATAAGCGTTCCGTCTGCCATGGAGCTTACGCGGCTTATAAGCATATACAACACGCGCATCTACGGCGCGGCGCAGGCGCGGATTGAAAATCTGCGGCTGCGGTTAAACCGGCTTGTTCCGCGCAGTCCGCAGGACAGGATAGACGAGCTGTCGCAGCGGCTCGACATGCGGGTGCGCCGTATGGAAAACGCGTATAAACTCAAAATAAGCGAGAACGGCAGGCGGCTTGGCGAGCTTGGAGGTAAGCTCGACGCGTTAAGCCCGTTAAAAACGCTTACAAGAGGCTATTCCATTCCGGTAAGACCGGACGGCACCGTGATGCGAAAACGGGATGATTTTAAGAGCGGCGACGAGTTTACGCTACGGCTTTGTGACGGTGATGTGGGATGTACAGTAATATAGGAGAATGATGATATGGCGACAAAAACATTTGAAGATTCGATGACGGAGCTTGAGAACGTGGTTTCAAAGCTGGAAGCGGGCGATGTTACGCTTGACGATTCGCTTAAGCTCTTTGAGCAGGGTATAAAGCTTGCAAAGAGCTGTCAGAAAAAGCTTGACGAGGCCGAAAAGAAGGTAAAAATTCTTACGGCCGACGCCGACGGCGGCATGATTGAGGAAGATTTCGGTGGCGCGGAATGAAAAAGGAGCTTTTACAAAGGATAGATATTATTGATAAATCACTCGATAAATATCTGGAAATCAGGGACAATCCGCAGCGGATAATATATGAGGCGATGCGCTACAGCGTGTTTGCCGGCGGAAAGAGACTGCGTCCGATACTAATGTGGGAGACGGCTGTGATGTGCGGCGGAGCATGGGAGACGGTTGAGCCGTTCGCGTGCGCGATTGAGATGATACACACGTACTCTCTTATTCACGACGACCTTCCCGCTATGGATAACGACGACCTGCGCCGCGGCATGCCCACAAACCATATAAAATTCGGTGAGGATATCGCGATACTTGCCGGCGACGCGCTGCTGACAAAGGCGTTTGAGGTTGTTTCGCTGAATAAATTTGCCGACGCCTCCCGCGCTGTGCGCGCAATTAATGTATTTGCCGCGGCGGCGGGCGCAGACGGCATGGTGGGCGGACAGACGGTTGATTTGGCGGCCGAGGGCAAGGATATAGAGCTTACGGATTTACAATATATACACCTGCTGAAAACTGGCGCTCTTATACGCGCGGCATGCGTCATAGGCGCGATAACAGCGGGCGCTGCGGAGCAGGAAATAACCGCCGTTGACGATTTCGCGAGGTATCTGGGCATAGCGTTCCAGATACGCGACGATATATTGGACGTGACCGGCAGCGAGGCGGAGCTCGGTAAGCCTGTAGGCTCGGATGCGGAGAGCGAAAAGAATACGTACGTAAAGCTTTGCGGTATAGAAAAATCGGAGGAGCTTGTAAGTGTGTATTCCGACAAGGCGAAGGCGGCGCTTGATATATTCGGCGAGCGGGCGGAATTCCTTAAACGGCTTACTGATTATTTGGTTATAAGAAACAATTGATACGAGGGGAGATAGGTTATGAAAAGATTTGTTTCGATAATTCTTTCCGCCGCATTGACCGCGGCGGTATCGGCGCCCGTGGCGGCGGAGAACAGTGACGGTTACGCTACGCGCGGCGAAGTGCGGGATATGCTTTATGCCGCTGCGGACGATTACAATCCCGATGTCAGAAAATCCGATATATTGCAGGGCTACGAGGATGGAGCGCTGCACGAGGATTGGTATGTGACAAGAGCGGAGGCGCTTGTAATGCTGCGCCGCGCATTCGGGAAAATACCGGAGCCGAAGGGCGCGAATAAGCTGCTTATGGTGCCTGCAGAGGAATTTACGGACCTGCCCGACTGGGCTGTTTCCGAGTTTTCGGACGTTTTTGCGGCAGGTATCGCGGCGGGAACGGACGAGGGCATTTTCTCACCGGACGAGAACGTGACAAAGGAGCAGATGCGCATATTTATAAACCGCACCTACAGGGTGTTCGGAACGAATGAGCGCGATGATTTTTACGGCGCGACAAACAAGGAGCTTATCGATAATGTCGAGCTGCCGGACGGGTATACGGAGTACGGTACTCTGCTTGAGGATAATTCCACTTACGATGTCAGCAGGCTCATAACCGACATAGCTTCAAAAAAGCAGATAAAAGGTTCGAAAGAGGAAAAGCTTGCGAATTTGTATAATAACTATATGGATATCAAAAGCCGTGACGCGGACGGCTTGGGAGAGCTGGAGGGCTATATCGACGCCGTTAATTCCGTAAAGACCGTCGCCGATTTTTCAAAAATCAGTTATGAGGACGAGCTGCTGGCGGGAGTGTTCGTGGGCTTTCTCGTATCGGTGGATTTAAAGGACAGTAATAAATATACTACATACTTCTCCGTGCCGGAGGTGTATGACAAGCAGTATTTCAACGATCCGCTGTTTGAAACGAATTTTAAGAACTATTACGCGCGGCTCGCTATCCTGTGCGGCGAGACGGAGGAGCAGGCGAAAAAGGACGCGGAATATTGCTATATTTTCGAAAAGGCCATGGCCGCCGAGCAGATAACCGCAGCCGACCAAAGGGATATTGGCAAGCTGTATAATGTGTATACTCTCGATAAGCTCGATGATATTTACGACACTGTAGACCTTGACGCGCTATATAAGGAGACAGGGCTTCGTAACAGGGATAAAATCATTGTTACAAACGACAGCGGCATGAGACTTCTGGCTAAGATGCTGACGGACGAAAATATAGACATGATGAAGGCTGTGGCGAAGCTGGAGCTTATCGATTCTTACGCGATATATCTAAGCAGCGATTTTGTTAAGGCCAGCGATGAGTTCGAAGCGGAGCTTTACGGATACACGGGCGAGACGGATATGGAGTATGCTGCCATAGATACCGCGATTTCGTTCATGCCCGACTACGTGGGCGAGCTGTACGCGCAAAAATATAACGATGAGTCCGTAAACGCAGATGTTCGCGATATAGTTGACGAGATAGAGGGCGTGTACAGGGAAAAGATAAAGTCCGCCAAATGGATGACTGACAAGACAAAGCAAAAGGCGTTGTCAAAGCTTGATACAATGCATATAAAAATAGGCGCTCCGGATAAATGGAACGACTATATGGACGATGCGGAGATTTTGAGCTATGCCGAGGGCGGGAGCTTGATTAATAATATTATTAACATAAGCGACGCTGCGGTTGAGTATATGTATTCACTTGAGGGCACGGAGGTTGACAGGACACAGTGGATGATGTATCCGTACGAAGCGAATGCCTGCTACTACGCGCAGAATAACGACATAATAGTTACAGCGGCAATGCTCGATACCATGGTATACGATAAGGATGCGACATACGAATACAATCTTGGCGCGATAGGCACTATAATAGCGCATGAGATGACACATGCGTTTGACGCGAGCGGCGCGCAGTTTGATGAGAACGGCAATCTCAATAACTGGTGGACCGCCGAGGACGCGGCCGCGTTCGCTGATTTATGCGACGATGTTCTGCTGTATTATGAAGGTCTTGAAGGCGCGCCGGGCATTGCGGTGCCGTCAGATATTACGCTTACCGAAAACATGGCGGATCTGGGAGCAATGGAAATTGTCACAGCCGTGGCGGATAAGCATGAAGGGTTTGACTATAAACAAATGTACGAGGGATACTCGTATATTTGGTATACGACAATGACGCGTCAAATGGCGCAGTATCTTTCTATAAACGATACGCACAGCTTCCCGTCGATTCGCGTGAACAGGGTTTTGCAAAGTATAGACCGCTTCTATGAGGTTTATGGTATTACCGAGAACGATGGGATGTATATCCCGCCCGAACAAAGAGTACATTTTTGGTCCTGACCAAACGGCGCACGTCATAGCTTGAGTGTCGTTTGGTAATATAAGAAGTCCCGGCATTATGCTTGCGAATTGCATAATGTCGGGACTTTTTGATTTCAATATGCAAGTTGACGAATTTGACGCGCGGGCATTCATTTTTTTGCGTTTTAGCTATTGTAATTAGGGTAATAATATGGTATAATAATAAACCGGATAAATTAAATACGGCCACGTCCCGCGTTTGATTACGTTTTAACTCATAGCGGACGGGCTGTAACCGAATACGCGCCGGTACCGCATACGGATCGGACGCATGATATAATACAGGAGGTATATATGAAAACCACAACAGCCGATTTTTCGGCAATGAAGGAACGCGGCGAGAAAATCTCTATGATTACAGCATATGATTATTCGACCGCTAAGCTCGTTGACGCTTCGGGTATTAATTCAATTCTTGTGGGCGACTCGCTCGGAATGGTTATGCTCGGATACGAGGACACGCTCTCTGTCACAATGGAGGATATGATTCACCATTGCGCCGCGGTAAGGCGCGGAGCCCAGAACGCGTTGGTTATATGCGATATGCCGTTCATGTCGTATCAGACGTCGGTCTACGATGCGGTGAAGAACGCGGGACGGCTTGTTAAGGAAGGCGGAGCCGGCGCGGTAAAGCTTGAGGGCGGCGTTAAATTCAAGGAGCATATAAGAGCTATTGTAGACGCGTCAATTCCGGTGTGCGGGCATGTGGGCATGACGCCGCAGAGCGTGAACGCGTTCGGCGGGTTCAAGGTTCAGGGTAAGACAATTGAAGCGGCGCAAAGGCTTATTAACGACGCGCTTGCCGTACAGGAGGCGGGAGCGTTCGCGGTTGTGTTGGAATGTGTTCCGGCAAGACTTGCGGAATACATTTCGGGGCTGCTCGATATTCCGTCAATAGGCATAGGCGCGGGAGCGGGCTGTGACGGGCAGGTGCTTGTATATCAGGACGCGCTTGCGATGTACAGCGATTTCACGCCCCGGTTTGTTAAAAAATTCGCGGATGTCGGCGCGGTGATGCGGCGCGGTTTTGCCGATTATAACGACGCGGTAAAGGGCGGAACGTTTCCGGCAGAGGAGCATTGCTTTAAGATTGACCAAAGCGTTATGAACGAGCTTATGATAAGGGAAGGCGGTAGCGTATGATACCGGTAGTAAAGACGATAGATGAAGTAAGAAATTATGTGAAGGCATGGCGGCGCGAGGGAAGAACGGTGGGACTTGTTCCCACTATGGGATTTCTGCACGAGGGGCACAGGTCGCTCATAGAAAACGACTGCGTTGTTGTATCGGATTTTGTTAACCCGACGCAGTTTGCCCCGAACGAGGATTTTGAAACTTATCCGCGCGATATCGAGGCGGACGCGGCGCTTTGCGAGAGCGCGGGCGCGAAGCTCATATTTAACCCCGAGCCTTCGGAAATGTATCATGACGCGCTCACCACCGTTTCGGTTGATAAGATTACAAAGGTGCTTTGCGGAAAAACCAGGCCGATACATTTTAACGGAGTGTGCACGGTTGTATCAAAGCTGTTCAATATAGTTATGCCCGACAGGGCGTATTTCGGACAAAAGGACGCGCAGCAACTCTGCGTTGTGAAGAAGATGGTCAAAGATCTCAATTTTGATATAGAAATAGTGGGCTGCCCGATTATACGCGAGAAGGACGGGCTTGCGAAGTCGTCAAGAAACACATACCTTAACGCGGCGGAACGAAAAGCCGCGCTCTGCCTCGCGCGCGCGCTCAGCACTGGACGTAAAATGATTTGCGATGGCGAGAAGGACACGGAAAGGGTAGCGGACGCAATACGCGCCGAGATAGAGCGTGAGCCGCTTGCAAGAATTGACTATGTTGAAATAGTTGACCTCGACACGCTTGAGCCCGCGCGGGACGCGTCGTCGCATATTCTCGCGGCCGTTGCGGTATACATCGGCAAAACAAGACTGATAGACAACTTTATCATTGATTAAAGGGGGCTATTATGGAAATAACTATGTTAAAAGGTAAAATCCACCGCGCGACCGTCGTGGAGGCGAATGTCGATTATGTCGGAAGCATAACGGTCGATATCGAGCTTTTGGAGGCAGCGGGGATTTTGGAATATGAAAAGGTGGCTGTCGCGGACGTTACAAACGGCGCGCGGCTTGAAACCTACACAATAGCCGGAGAGCGCGGTTCGGGCATGATATGTCTTAACGGCGCGGCGGCAAAGCTTGTCGGCAAGGGCGATAAGATTATAATTATGGCTTATGCGCGTATGTCGCCGGACGAGGCGGGAGAGTATAGGCCGAAGGTCGTTTTTGTTGACGGGGACAACAAGATAAAATCGGTTGTGGATTACGAAAAACACGGAATAATCGCGTGAGTCTCAAATCTCTTTTTAACGGGGAAAGGGACTTTACGACGGAAAGGAGTTTTTGGAAATGGAAAAGAAATTAGTACCTATCACATTGCTTACAGGCTATTTGGGCGCGGGCAAGACCACGCTCATGAACCATATCCTTGCGAACCAGGAGGGATACAGGGTAGCGGTAATCGTAAACGATATAGGCGAGGTAAATATCGACTCCGACCTCATACAGAAGGGCGGGGTTGTGCAGGAGGAGGACGCGAGCCTTGTTCCGCTTTCAAACGGATGTATTTGCTGCACGCTTAAGGTTGACCTTATGAAGCAGATAGCGGAGCTTGCGCAGTCGGGCAAGTTCGACTATATCCTGATTGAGGCAAGCGGTATATGCGAGCCGCTGCCGATAGTTCAGACAATTTCAATGATGGACGGTTCGCAGCCGCAGAGCAATATTCCGCCGCTGGTGCGCCTTGACTGCGTTGTAACCGTCGTAGACGCGCTTCGTCTTGTGGACGAGTTTGCGGGCGGCGACAAGCTAATGGGCGATGTAGACGAGGAGGATATAGAAAATCTTCTCATTCAGCAGATTGAGTTCTGTTCGACTATCATCATAAATAAAGTAGACGAGGTTTCAAAGGAAGATCTTGCGAAGGTGAGGGCGGTCATAAAGGCTCTGCAACCCAAGGCCAAGATTATTGAAACGAATTATACAAAGGTAGCCATGAGCGATGTTCTGGACACGAAGCAGTTTGACTTTGAAAAAACCTTCTCGTCGGCGGGCTGGGTAACGGAGTTCGAAAAGGACGAGCACGAGGAGCATGAACACGAACACGAGCATGAACACGAGCATGAGCACGAGCATGAACATGAACATCATCATGAGCACGAGCATCATCATGAGCATGACCATGACGGGCACCATCACCATCACCACCATGACCACGACCACGGAGAGGCGGAGGAATACGGCATAGGCTCGTTCGTATATTACCGCCGTCAGCCGTTTAAGATGAACAAGCTCAGAAAGTGGCTGAACGAGAGCTTCCCGGCGGGGGTAATTCGCTGCAAGGGCATAATCTGGATTGATAAGGACAATGATATGTCCTTCGTGCTCGAACAGGCAGGAAAGCAAATTCAAATGTATGAAAACGGCAGATGGTTCGCGTCGGCTCCGAGGAAGCAGCTGCAGCAGTTTATTAAAGATGATCCGTCGATTATGAAAAATTGGGACGAAAAGGTTGGAGACAGAATGATTAAGCTGGTCTTTATAGGGCAAAAGCTTGATAAGGAAAAGATTTCTGCGGAGCTCGACGAGCTTCTGAAAAAAATATAACCTGCGTTATAGGGCTGTGTCCGCAGTGTTGCGGGCACAGCTTGTTATTAAAGAACGCCGATATTATTTTTTAAGCGTGAGGAAATAGATTACAACCCCCGCCGCCGCAACGGCGAAAAGAAGAACCGTAAACGGAAGAAGCCGTACGATCGTATCTATAACAGCGTTGCCGTGCTCGGATTTATGCATGGCGTTATCGTCGGAAAGGCGTGAAAAATCACTGTTCATTTGTATTGACGTCAGATACCAGCCGTCGCTGTCTTTTAGCGCGGTAGCGGTCGAATATTCGTCAATCGGCGTGTTCGCGCCTTCGATATAGGTGTCCGAAAATATTATATACAGTGTGCCGTCGTCAAGATAGAAGCTGCGCGCGATACCGTTTATGAGAGTGTTGCAGTAAATGCTGTAGCCGCCGGAGTAATAGTAGTATCCGTTATTGGCGCAGTATCCGAGGGTGGTCAGCATGTTTAGAGCGGGGCGGTCGGGCTTTAGCCTGAACGCCTTGTACATGGCGTCGTTTATGAACGATTCGCGGCACAGCTTAAGCCCGTTGTGACCTTCGGCGCTGCCGGGGTCTATATCCGTAAGCAGCATAAAGTTTCTGTGCGTGTATAAGACATTCAGAGTGAGCTTGTCCTTGTCGGACCGACCGGCCTCATAGTCGGGAATATCGGCGCAGCATTTTATAAGCGTTATAAGCTCGTCCGTATCGGTATCGTTAAGCCTGTCCGAGGGGAGGCGCTTTATATGCTCCTCTTTGAGCGCGTTTAAAAAATCATATACGCTTTCGGCCGTGGGGTATACGGTAAGCTCGCGTTCGCCGTATGATAAAATTTCCACGTGCGTCGCCGGCGGCGCGGCGGTATCGGTAAAGCCGTCATTTATTAGTCTGTAATACTCTGTTTTGCGCGGGTACGCGGCGGTTATGCAAAAGTCATCCGGTTCGGTTGTAACAGACAGGGTAAATCGGGCGTGGTCTTTAAAATCAACCGACACGGTGTCAATCGTTTCGCCTTCCGTGCCGTAGGCCTCAACCGTAACGGAGGCTTCGTTTACCGAAATTATAACAAGGGTTGTGCCGTTTTCGGCGACCGCGGCATAGACTACTCCTGTGTTGCCGTTATATACGCCGACGCTGTTTATTCTGCCGGCAAGCTGTGTATCAAAATCGGCCGCGTTCGCGCGGACGAAAGTAAACATAAATAATAGCAATAAAAAAGACGATATGCGTTTTATGGGAAATCACCTCGTAGATATTTTGTCCGATTTATTTTTAAAAACGCATATCAAAGGTATTTGCGGACGAGGTATTTTATGGGAATACAAAGGAGGAAAGAAAATGCACGATGACATTAAGCAAATCATGTTCACAAAGGATGAAATTGACGCGATGGTTCACGAAATAGCCGATAAGCTGAATTGTGAGTTTAAGGGCGAAGAGCTTATCGCGGTGTGTATTCTCAAAGGGAGCATAATGTTTGCCGCCGACCTTATACGCTCTCTTACGATGAACGTAAAGATTGATTTTATGCAGGCGTCAAGTTACGGTTCGGGTACCGAGTCAAGCGGCGTAATAAAAATTAAAAAGGATCTTGACAATGATATCGCCGGTAAAAATGTGCTCATAATAGAGGATATTGTAGACAGCGGAAGGACTTTAAAACTGCTTAGGCGGGAATTTGAAGCGCGGGGCGCGAGAACGGTCAGAGTGGCAGCGCTGCTTTCCAAGCCGTCCAGATGCATGGTGGATGTGGACGTGGAGTATACGGGCAGCGAAATTCCGGACGAGTTTGTCGTAGGCTACGGCCTTGATTTGGATGAAAAATACCGTCAGCTGGACTATGTCGGAATACTTAAACCTGAGATATATACATAAAGGTTGTGCGGCAGCGGAAAATCCGCTGCCGTTTCGTTATAGGATGTGCCGTAATCCGTTATTTTAAAGGGAATTCGCGTTCTCCCTTATATAGAGGTATTTCATAGTAAAGCTCCGCGTCGGGGAACGCGTCAAACATTGATTTTAAAGTTTTGGCCTGCGCCAAAGCCCAGTCAATGTCAGTAGCGTATTGGTGCTGTCCCGGACTGTCGGGATTCCAGCGCATTTTGTAAAGCGTGTTTTGCCGATAGGACGGGTTATTTATATAGTTTTCGCTTATCCAGCGCGCGCCGCCGTCAATAGCGGCGTCCACAGACGTCCAGCCCATATCATGCGCATAGCGTGAGCCGAACAGCACCGCGTTGCTGTCATACGCGCCTATGCCGAAAAGATTATACACAACGGCGCCGTTTACGTCAACGCCGCGCGCGAGCTGTGATTTTCCGTCGCCGGATTCCAGACACGCGTGGGTTACAAGGTATAGCTCGCTTAGCCCGTAGCGGTCGGCGGCATCTTTAAACTGCTGTCCTTTGCCGTCAAGAACACCCTTGCCCGAAAGATAGCGGTTTAAGGTTTGTACATCTATATTATTTGACCGCGACAGGTCTATAAATTGATATTTTCCGTAGCCGGAAGCGTTCGATGACGGGTTTATCGCGTCCTTTACTTCCTCGGCGGACGCTTTTCTGTTTTCGCCGAACTTAACCGGCTTTTGCGCTGTCTGGTACTTTGTCATATCGTCGAGCGTGTAATTATACGGTTCAAACTGCGGCTTCGCGGAAAGCTCGGCAATTCGCTCCGCGACAGATTTTGAAATAACCGTATAGCTTGACGTATCGTTCGCGGGCACCACCTCTATGTCGAAGAAGTCGGATTTGCCGTTTGCGCCGCGCGCCGTTATACGCGCGGCGCCTGTTTTTGCGCCGTGTATGGTTCCGTCGGGAGTAACCGACAGAACGGTGGAATCGGAGCTTTCCCATACTATTGTTTTATCGCTCACCGTGTCGGGATAGAGAAACGCCGAAAGAGTGTAGTCGGATCCGACTTTTATTTTATCAATCGCGTTTGTTATAAATACAGCTTTTACGGACACATCGTAAAGCCCGACGCGCACCGTGCATTTTGCCGTTTTGCTCCCGTCTATGGTTTTGGCGTATATGCTTGTTGTGCCGATACCGTTCGGCACAACTATTCCGTTTTCATCAACATGCGCTATGCTTTCGTCACCCGAATACCAATTCACCGCAAACGGGTTAATACCGTCCGGCTCGCATACCACAGAGAGCATTGCCGGTTCCGGTCTGTCCGCGTAAAGCGTAAGCTCGGTCTCAGACAGCGCGAACCGGTATATTGAGTTCATTGCAAACACCGGGTATGTAATCGACACATCGCCGCACGAGAGCGTTATGTTTGCCATGCCCGGCTCGCCGTCAGATGTCACGGTGCCGTTTGAATTTACCGATATATGCGGGTTGTCGGAGGAGTATGTAATCACGCCGTCCGTTGAGTTGAGCGGCAGCTTCTGCGCGGAAATATCGGCGGAAGGATTGCCGGAATTAAGATATATTACAGAGCCGTTTTGCGGCGTGACAATTTTTTCCGTGGCAATGCCCGAAAATATGCTCTCACCTATGCGATTGTAAGAAAAATACAGGGATTTACGAAAGTCATCGTCCGCGGCGCGTGCCGTCGGGATACAAAACAGCGCGGCCGCCGCAAACGCAATCAGTTTTTTCATATATTCCGCTTCCTTTATTTTTTATTTAACATATTGTACATAAATGCATTTAAAATGTCAAGTCCAATAGAGAAAGATTTAAAATTTTTGTGAAAATAGCCATTGTAATATAAGGAAAAATGTAGTATAATATGGTATATCATTATTGGTAAAACAAACAGGAGGAAAAACAATATGGAACAGCAGGAATTATCACACTTATTGCAGGTGAGACGCGATAAGCTTACAGAGCTGCAAAATGAAGGACGCGATCCGTTTAAGATAACGAAATATAACCGCACGCACACATCGGGCGATATAACAAGGGGATATAAAGAAGAGGAAAGAGAAATAACCATGCGCGGCGAGACAAAAACCGTAATGGCAAAGATTTCCCCGCTCGACGGCAGTAATGTGTGCATTGCCGGAAGGATAATGTCGAAGCGCGGCATGGGCAAGGTGGGATTTTGCCATGTTCAGGATATTGACGGTCAGGTTCAGATTTTTGTTAAAAAGGATATTCTTGGCGAGGATGAATATAATCATTTCAAAAAGCTTGATATAGGCGACATAATAGGCGCGGAGGGCGAGGTTTTCACAACGCAGACGGGCGAAATTTCAATACGCGTCTCAAAGCTGACACTTCTTTCAAAATCACTCCGGCCGCTGCCGGAGAAGTTCCACGGAATGACGGATACGGATTTGAGATACCGTCAGCGGTATACCGATCTTATTATGAACGCGGAGGTTAAAAAGACCTTTATAAACCGTTCAAAGATTATAGCCGCGATACGCGGCTACCTGAACGAAAGGGGTTTTCTGGAGGTGGAAACGCCTATGCTTGTCGCCAACGCGGGCGGTGCGGCGGCGAGACCGTTTGAAACTCATTTTAACGCGCTCGACACCGATTTCAAGTTAAGGATTTCACTTGAATTATACCTTAAAAGGCTTATTGTGGGCGGTTTTGACAGGGTATACGAGATTGGACGGGTGTTCAGAAACGAAGGGCTTGACACTCGTCATAACCCTGAGTTTACGCTTATGGAGCTGTACCAGGCATACACGGACTACCACGGCATGATGGACCTTACGGAAAACCTTTACCGCCACGTTGCCCGGGAGGTTCTGGGCACGACAAAGATTACCTATAACGGTATCGAAATGGACCTCGGCAAGCCGTTTGAGCGCATCACAATGGTTGACGCGGTTAAAAAATACGCCAATGTTGACTTTAACGGGATAAAGACCCTTGAGGACGCGAGAGCGGCGGCGAAGGAGCATAATATAGAATACGAAAAGAGACATTCTAAGGGCGATATTCTTAACCTGTTCTTTGAGGAATATGTCGAGGAACATCTTCTCCAGCCAACATTTGTAATGGACCATCCGGTGGAGATTTCGCCGCTCACGAAGAAGAAGCCGGAGAATTCGGATTATGTAGAACGTTTCGAATTCTTCATGAACGGCTGGGAAATGGCGAACGCCTATTCGGAGCTTAACGATCCGATTGACCAGAGAGAGCGTTTTGCGGCGCAGGAGGCGCTTCTCGCCCAGGGTGATGAGGAGGCAAACACGACCGATGAGGACTTCATGCGGGCGCTCGAAATCGGTATGCCGCCCACGGGCGGTATAGGTTTCGGTATCGACCGCATGTGTATGCTGCTTACCGATTCCCCCGCGATACGTGACGTCCTGTTGTTCCCAACAATGAAGCCGATAGGGGAATAAACGGCATTTAAAATTAGTCAAGTATAAATTACTCATTTATGCTTGACTAATTTTTATTTTTTCAAAGTCGGTAAGCTGTCTTTTTTTGTGTTTTTTGAGCACTTATATATACAAATTCATGTTCTGCTACGTCTTAAAAGCCAAAGAGATAAAGGATATATGCGCGCTACCGACTTTCCAATTTATTGAGTGCTTTTCTGAAATTTTTTCCATATCTATTGACTTTAAAAAATTGTTTGATATAATTAAAAAGATAGATAATAAAAAATTGCGCCAACGTTAGGGCAATGGAATTCAACAGAAAAGGAGTTTTTGGGTTATGATTTATAAAAACGCGGAGCTGCATAACGTGGTCAAACTCATACATAATGATGATGGAAGCGTGTCGTGGATGAGGGTGCCGCAGAATGTGTATGACAATTTTGAAATAGAAAGCGCGCGCAGGCTCGCAAAGGGCTTTACCGGTGTGGAGATACGGTTCGTCATAAACAGCGGCAGCGCGGTTATAAAAATGCTCTCTGAGGGCGGACAGGGGCGCTTCCATGTATACCGAGGCGGAATACAGGGCGGCTGGCAGGATCATGAGGTGCATACGAATGTCAGCGACAGCGTTGAAGAGTATGTTATAGAAAAAGCGCCAAACTCGGAACGCCTTAAAGAAATCGGCAGACGAACGGGCAGTCCGTGGGACAGCGACGTCGTAAGGGTAATATTTGACAAGGGCGCATACAAAATTTTCGACATAACCGGCGATATAAAACCGCCGACCCCCGAACAGTGCCCCGAAAAGACCATACTTTTCTACGGCTCGTCTATAACCCACGGCTCGAACTCAATCGACATGTCACATTCATGGGTATCGGTTACGGCGCACAACCTAAGGACGGACGAGATAAATTTGGGCTTTGCCGGAAGCTGCGCAATGGAGCCGGAAATGGCGGATTTTATAGCCTCGCAGGGCGAAAAGGGCGTGTGGGACGCCGCCGTGCTCGAGCTGGGAATAAACGTTCTCGAATGGGGCGAGGCGAAAATTCTTGAAAGGGCGACTGACATAATCAAACAAACCGCCGTACGCAATCCCAAAAAACCCGTTTTCATAATATCTCCGTTTTACTTTTGCGGAGATGATTTTGACGAAAGCGGCAACGGCGACAAGTGGCGCCGACTGCTAAAACGGATAACGGATGAATTGAACCTTTCGAACGTCACATATATCAACGGGCTCGACATGATAGGTGATATGTCGTTCATGTCCGCCGACGAAGTCCATCCGAATATTTACGGTGTAGCGCAGATTGCCGAGCGGCTCACAAGAATTATAAAGGAAAAAATGGGGTTGTCCGCATTGTGATATGATCCCCTTAGAGCAGATACATAAAAGTATTTCGATCTGCTCTAAGGGTTTTTTTTATGCGGATAAATAAAAATAATGATTGGGGATAAAATCAAAATACCCCCTGTTTGAAGTCAAAATAAACCTCTTGTAAATTTGTGTAATTTATTGTATGCTATTAGTAGCGGATAATGTTTTTTGTGAAAAAGTAACAATGCGGAATATACACCGCAAAGTTGTTATAAAAGGATAGATGTTCAGTAAAGGGCGGGTGAATTAATTGAAAAGAAAAATGCACAGCCGTGTCTTAGCGGCGTTAACGGGAGCGGCGTTGCTGGCTTCGGTATGCGGGAACCTGACAGTGACCGCCGCCGGAGCGATACGCGTGGAGGGCGAGAAGTACACCTTGGCGAGCTGCAAGATAGGCATGGCGGCGGGAAACGAATACAGCGAGGGAGCGATTGTGGTGGTCTCCGCGCCAAAGGCGGACGGGCAGGAATACCGCGTAAACTACACGGTGGACATCCCGTCAGACGGCGCTTACAGCATTGAGGCGGTGACGACGAATCTCGGCTTCCTCTATACGACTGACTTTTCCGTTATCGCCAACGGCGACATGGAAAACGAGGTGGTCGCGGTAAACGAGTCGACCTTGCTCCAAAGCGACGTTTCGCCGACGATGAAGGGCAGCATGAGCCGATATACGATCGGTACGCTCGGGCTGCACAGAGGCGAGAACACGATAACGTTTATCTGCGATCCGGGCGACGCGCGCGGTATGGACGGACTCATAATATTCTATATGGATTACTTTGAGCTGACCCCCGTCCCGTTCGGCATACGCGTAATGGAGACTGACAGACCGCTGAACGTCTTTGAGCAGAACAACAGCGTGGGCTACACGCTGCGTTTTAACAGCAACGCCCCCGCAAACACGGAGCTGCGATTTGTGATAAAGGACTTCTGGACGGCGGAGGTGCTCTCGAGCGACTTCAAGGTCAAAGAGGGCAGCCGGAGCTATCAGCTGAATTTCGGCAGATTTGAGCCGGGCTGGTACACTCTGGAGGTATACGACGGCAGCACGCGAATGGGCTACAGCACATTTTCCGTCGTAGCGCCGAAAAGTGCGCGGAAAAAATATGAGGACACGCCGTTTGCGATGGACTTCGGAAGCAGTCAGCTTGTCGCGGGCGGAATCGACGCGGTGAAAAAATATATCGAGGCGGCGGAGCTGTCCGGAATACAATGGGTGCGCGAGCGCTATCTCTGGCAGGAAATAGAGCCGCAAAAGGGTCAGTGGCTGCTCGAGCCGCTGGACGAGGATCTGGCGCCCTTTAAAAACTCGAGCCTGAATGTATTGGACATAACGCACACCACTCCGGGCTGGGCGAAAAGGAACGGCATGGCGGGCGCGGGTCTGCCGATAGACCTGTTTGACGCGTATAACATGCAGAAAACGGTCGCGGAGCGGTATAATGACGAGGTGCAGATGTGGGAGATATGGAACGAGGAGGACACGGTGGCGTTTTTGACCGAGCCGGCGGATATGTATTCGGCGTACTACAAGGCGTCGGCGCTGGCTATAGCGGACGCGGACACCGACTCGCTGCCG
>CANRAG010000022.1 GCA_947628515.1 uncultured Clostridia bacterium
CGCGCCGCTGCCGAAAGAGCTTACCGCATAGCTCCCGCCCGAACCGTATGAGCTTGAACGCGCGGCCGAAACAACCTCCATCGGTTCCCGCGCGGTCAGCGCGTACGCGTCCCTGTATTCGGGGTATATTCCGCAAAAGACCATTCCGTCACGCTCTGCCTGCTCGCGGCTGCACAGAACTCTTACCTTTACCGGGCCTATTCTGTCAAACACCACATTTTTTAGCGGAGGAATTTCAAATATACCCGCGCAAAGAGTTATTCTGTCCGCTCCGTTATCAAGAGCCTCCCTAAGCTCATCACTGCTGTATACAATCTTTAGAGACATACCCATTCCTCCTTCATTCCTTTATTTTAACATAACTATAAATAAAACACAAGTAGTTATTTCTAATTTTTCTTGAATAAATCCTCATAATAACTACTTGTGTTAAATTTTAATCGTTTGTATCTATCTCGGCCGTGTTCGAACCCGCGTATACCGGCACATCATAGGATATTACCGCGCCCGGCAGCTCATTAAACAGCTTTTGTAAAATCGTCGCCTGCGTGGTCGCCCACGAAACGTCGCCCGCGTACAGGTGCACGCCCGGATTATCCGGGTTCCAGCGCATCTTATACAGCGTATTCTGTCTTTCCGACATATTGTTGACGTAATGATCGCTAATCCACTTCGCTCCGCCCTTAATTGCTGCATCGGGACTGGTCCAGCCCTCCGCCGCAGCTTTGTTCGAGCCCGTGGCCACGGCGTTGCTGTCATACGCGCCTATGCCGTACATATTATATACTCTCGTTCCGTTAACATTCACGCCGTTGGCCAGCTCCGAGCGTCCGTAGCCTGTTTCCACGCACGCGTGCGCCACCAGATATAGCTCGCTCACGCCATAGGCGTTTGCCGCCTCTATAAACGCGTCGGCCCTGCCGCTAAGTATACCCTTTCCGTCGAGGAACTTGTTGAGAACATCCCTGCTTATTCCGTTCGGCTTTGACAAATCCATAAACTGATACTTATACGCGCCCGAACAGAACTCATTCGGATCGACATACATACGCACTCTGTTCTTATCCGCGTATTTAAGTCCGCTGCCGTCATTATACTTCGGAGTTGTTTTCATTTGTATGTCAACCATTTCATCAAGCGTCATATTATACGCCGTATAGTTTATTCTGCCCGATACGGAATAGGTCGGGTTCATGTCTATCTCAACAGCCGAATTGCTTCCGTTAACGGTTATGTCAATGCTGTCAAACGGGCCGTCCGCGCTGCGCGCGGTAATTGTGGCGCTACCCGCCGACACGCCCTTTACGACCCCGGTCTTTGTCACCGTGGCGACGGACTCGTCTGAGGACTCCCATATAACAGTCGTATTTTTCGCATTCGCGGGCTGAACGGACGCGAGCCCCGTCCATACCCCGCCTATATCAAGCGTGACCTCCTCCTTGTTTACAATCGTTACCGACTCGGCCTTTATAACCTTATTTATAACATTTACAAAGCATTTTGACGTAAACCCACCGTCGCTTGTCGTAGCGACCACCTCGGTCATTCCCGTGTTCACCGGCTTTAAGTGTCCTGTCTGATCGACCTCCACTATACCGGTATCCTTGGAATACCACTTAATTGCCGTGTTGGAAGCGTTTTGGGGAAGCATAACGCCTTCCAGCCTTACGCCCGTATCCGTGGTATACAAGTCTATGGTGCTTTTTTCCAGATAAAATCCCGTTACCGGCTGGACAACCTGTAAAAATGCCTTTGCAATATTGCCCGTGTGTTCGTTCATTACCGTCAGCTCAACAGAGCCGGGCTTTTTTACAAGGATGTTACCTTCACTGTCGATCTGTGCAATATCGTTATCCGAGGACGAAAATATAAGCGTCCTGTCCTTTATCGTAATCGGATACATGACGGCGCCGAGCTTGTCTATTACCGACTCGTTTTCATCGAGCTTTAACGTTTTATCATGCCATGAAAGCAGAATAGCCGATTTTGGCTCGCCTCCAAAAAAGAACTCCCCGCTGTTAAGCGGGAACCTGGTTATTATATCCCCGTATTTTTCCCCGTCTACGGGCGCGTCGTCATTCATTGTAACTATCGCCCAGACAAAAACCGCGCAGAAGGCAAGCAACACGCCCGTAAGCTCCTTTATATGCGCCGTTACAAACCGTCCGCATATACGTGTTTTTTCTTTTATATATTTTAAAAACCTGTCTGTTTTCACTATCTTTGGCCTCTTTAATTATAATCGCTCAATCTGTTCCGAACCCAAAAGAGCATATATTTCGGGTAATTCTCCCCGATGATTTAAAACTATTTAACAAACCGCTTTACGATATAGTCGTTTGCGGTGTTTTCCAGCAAATCATCAATCGGCTCAAGGTCTGTAAATTCGGGATATTTATGTTTAATGGCGTTTTTTAGTATATAGTCGCAAAGCTGAGGATTTTTCGGCAGCAGCGGCCCATGCAGATATGTCGCGACAACGTTCTTGTATATCACGCCCTCCGCGCCGGCGTCCTCGGCATTTCCGTAGCCGCAAACCACTCTGCCCAAGGGCTTATGCGAGCCTATATAGGTCCTTCCGCCGTGGTTTTCAAAGCCGACAATCTTCTGCGTTATAAAGTCCGCTTCAAGCACAATATTTCCTATAAGCCGCTTCTTGCCCTGCTCGGTATATATATTAAGTATATCAAGTCCCTCTATTGTTTCGTCCTCAAGCTTATAATATTTGCCAAGAAGCTGGTAGCCTCCGCACACGGCTACAAGCGAGCCGCCGTTTTCGACAAACGCGCTAAGCTCCGCTTTATGCTCCAAAAGACGCGAGCACACTATCTTCTGCTCCCTGTCCGAGCCGCCGCCCAAAAATATTATATCCACATCGGATATGTCAAATCCCTTATCGTCGCAGGTGTATGAAACGACCTCCGCATCTATACCGCGCCACAGAAGCCTTCTTCTCAAACATTCTATATTACCTCTGTCGCCGTATAAATTGAGAAGGTCGGGGTACAGGTGCATTATCTTTATTTTCATTATGCGCCCTCCTCCTTTTGCAATTCGTTCAGTACTCCCTCCGTGGGATACAGCGCCGTATAGTTTACAAGCACATATACAACCTTGCTGTCGGTGGCCAGCGCGGACTTAACTGCCGCCTTCATGCTGTCGGTCATCATATCCACATCAATGCCCGCGTATTTAAAACGCAGACTTATGTCGTACACTCTTATACCCGTAGTCGTAAGCGTGTTTAGACGTTCATTCTTTATCTTGTGGAAATCAACATCCCACAGCCATGACACGTCCCGTCCGTCGTTTGCCAAATCGTTTATGGCGATAATGACGTCCTTTTTCCGCTCGTCCGTATTAACCGTTGCTATTGCCTGGTTAAATCCCGCGGGATTTTTTGACAGACTTAGTATCACAGGCTTATTAAACATAAACTCCTGCATTCTGCCTATCTGCGGCTTGTAGCCTTCAAGAAGCTTACCGAAATCGTTTACGGTCTCGCCTATGACGTTGAGCGCGGCGTATACGCCGGCAAGATTATATATGTTATAAAAGCCCTTATAATTAATCTTCATCGGCGAACCGTTTATATCAAACCTCATGGGTGTGCCGACATATACATTGGTAATGTCATAATCCGGCTCAGGTCTGCGATATCCGCAGGCAGGGCATCTGAATTTACCGAGCTGGCTGTAGTGATAGAACTCAAACTCCAGCTCACTGCCGCATATGGGGCAGAACCTTCCCTCCTTTGTATCGTCAACCTGCGGCAAGACCTTTTCCGATATTCCGTAATACACCGCTCTGACGCCCGAAGCCCTGCCGAACTGCACGCACAGCGGGTCGTCCGCGTTAAGAACAAGTCTGACGTCTCCCGCTTCCTCTATAGCTTTCTTTATTATGTCAACCGTTATGTCTATTTCGCCATAGCGGTCGAGCTGGTCACGGAAAAGATTTGTAATTATAATAACGTCCGGCTTTATCTGTTTAAACACAATCGGGGTATACGCCTCGTCTATTTCAAGGCACGCGTAATCCGCCTGTACCCTTCCTGACATATCCGCCGCCTGAAGATACGCCGTGGCGACGCCGCTAAGCATATTCGCACCCAGCCTGTTGCACAAAACCTTATATCCCTTCGCCTCCAGCGCCGAACACATAAGGTTGTTTGTAGTCGTCTTGCCGTTTGTTCCGCAGGTAACAATAATCTTTTTCTTTACTATACTGTTTAAATCACTCACAAGAGCGGGGTATATCTTCAGCGCGAACGCGCCCGGACTTGACGACGACTTTCTACCTATTAGTTTTCCGACAAACGTAAGCAGTTTCCCTGCCCATATCGCAATCAATTTTCTCATTTTTCCGGTTTGCTCCTTTACAAAGCGCTGTTTTATCAGTTGGTTATAATTCTGACATTACCGCCTGCGGCCGTAAGCGCGGCCGTGTTGCTGCCATGGCGAACGCCGTAAATATCCTCGGCTGTATAGGATATAATATAATCATTGTCGCCTATCCTTTTATCGGCTATTTTTAAATCACTAAATCCTATTCTTATAGCGCTTCCTTCAATGTACTTGCTGCTGTTCTCGCCGTAAATTTCATATAACGGCGTTATAACATCGCCTGTTCCGAGCGAAATCACCTGTCTGTCCGCCATACCCGACGACTGTCCCATCCCCTTGTACAGACCGAGAACGGTATACTCACCCTCATCCTCGCCCTGTTTTGATTTTATAACCCTGAGATTGGACATCTCACCCTTGTACATAACCGGAATTGAATACACATCGTAGTTTACGCCGCTGCTTATGAGATACATAGACACCGGCGTTCCGTTAAGCTCCGGAATAAGTCCCGTACATTCATATACATATCCGCCGCTTGCGGAATCGAACACCGTGTTATAATCGCTGTATATATACACATATTGAGAGTCCTTGGCGCTGTACATATAAAAGTTCACACACGCGTTTTTTAAAATTTCCGGATGCGACACCGTAAGAACAAACTTACCGCTTATGTCCGAGGACGCTGTAAGAACATTGTCCGCCGCAAGCCCGCTGTACTGCGCCCACGCGCCGCAATCCTCCGGAGCGCTCACTCTTTGGGGCAGCTCCACGCCGACCGCCATGCGCTCAATAAAGTCAACATAGCTTCTGCTCGGTGAAATGCCGCTGTAAGCCGATAACTCGTTTCCGTCCGTATTTCCCGGATAATACACTCCCAGACCGCTAAGTGACTGCCGGTACTCGCCCATGGTTTTATAGACAACCATGTCCGAAACGGCGTCTTGGAGGTTTTCGGCGGGACGTCCTATGCTGTTTTCAAGGCACTGCGCCATCTGTCCGAGGTCCGCAAGGTTTGAATACCCCTCCCAGCGGGAATTGCATCCGAGATATTCAAGGTTTTTTAACGCGCCGCCCATGCCCCTAAGCGAAGCAATATCCGCGGTGGTTTCCGACATAGTCTGCGCCATGCCGTCAAATGCCAATGAAAGCATGGTCGCGTCAGATAAATCCGTAACCGCCATGGAAACAAAATATTCCTCCTCGTCTCCGGCGTTGTCCAGCACGCCGTCGCATGCAAAAGCCGCTATATCCGCCGCGCCTGATGACGGGTTTTCGGATATGAACTCGAACAGTGACTCGTAATCCCAACCGCTCATGGGCATAATATCCTCGGACGCAACCATATAGTCGGCATACATCGCTACCGCGGAGGCAGTCTCTAAATTGGACATAAGGCTCGCGTCAAAGCCTATGATGTCCAGCTTGATATTTGTCCGCTCCAAAGCGTTTGTAAGCTCTGTAAGGGACAGACTGTCAAACCCGTACTGCGAATCGTACGCGACGCCGCCCAACGGGCCGCCGCCATGGTCCCATATAATCGCCATGTAATGGTCGGCAGGATAGTTCTTACTGCCCCATATAAGGAAATCCGCCAGTGTGGAGCTTTCTCCCATGCTTGCAGACGCGGTCTGCTGCACCAGTCTGATACCGTTTCTCTGCACCGCAAAATACTGGAGGTAATCCGGATACACATCCTCGACGCTCCATTTTCGGCTTCCTCCGGTTTCGACCAGCACATTAACGTTTTCCGGTAAGTCACATGAAAGCGAACCGAGCACCTCGCCGGCGCGGGAACAGTCCTCCTCCATTGTGGAACCGCACATATACATCATAATCGTCCAGCTTTCGCCTGTGGACGCGCGTCTTTGCACTTCCTCCTGGACGACAACCGCGTTCGCGCATCCGGACAGCATGAACAGTAATGCGAGCAAAGCGCCGTATAATGTTACTTTTCTTATCATGAAATCCCAACTTCCTGATTAGTTTATATTACCACTACAGCCATACAAAAACAAAGGGCGGACAGGCAACCTATCGGATTGCCGCTGACCGCCCCGTTCGATTATTAAATCATTCAGCTGCCGGTGCGCCAACCGGGCATGTTCCTGCGCAAGCGCCGCACTCAATACATGTATCGCCGTCGATTACATACGCCGCATCGCCCTCTGAAATAGCCTCTACCGGGCACTCAGCCGCGCAAGCACCGCAGCTAATGCATGTATCCGCGTCAATTTTGTAAGCCATAGTTTTACCTCCTGAAGAATATATTTTTAGACTACTGTCTGTGATATAATTATATCACTCTTTTAGCCGAACTTCAAGTGGAAATTTAAAATATTTTATATTTTGTGCTATAAAATTAAAAATTATTCATGTTATCGCCGAAAATTTTACTTGTTCTGCTCGCCGTCCGTCTGCTTTTTACGGTTATTTCTGCTTCGTCGGGAATTTTGCGGCCTCCTTGCGGACTTGTTTTTTGCCGGCTTCTTTTCGTCCCGCTTTTCGTCCGCAGGCTCAGTTTTTGGCTTCTTCTCCCTGCTTCGCTTCGGCTTTTTCTTCTCCGCCGGCTTTTGTTCCTCAAACGAATCGGAGAGCGCCATAAGCTCCGGACTTATCTCGAAATCCTCCTCGACCGTCTCGCCCTGTTTTGCGATTTTAACATCCTTGACGTCAAAATCCTTTATTGTCGTTTCGTCGCCGTTTTCCATGCGCACCTTTACCTTGCCCCTCAGCAGAGCAACGCTTGCAACGGTTCCCCTGCCCTCCGGCGTGATTACGAGCGCGCCGTTTTTCGGCGCGTCCTTCATAAGCGACTCATATGTATCCTGCTCGTACTTTAAACAGCACATAAGCCTTCCGCAAGCGCCGGATATTTTGGCCGGATTAAGTGACAAGCCCTGCTCCTTTGCCATTTTTATCGAAACGGGCACAAACTCGCCCAAAAACTGCGAGCAGCACAAATTCCTTCCGCACACGCCTATGGAGCCGAGCGTTTTTGACTCGTCGCGCACGCCTATCTGCCGAAGCTCAATCCTGGTACGGAATACTGCCGCGAGATCCTTTACCAGTTCTCTGAAATCCACTCTGCCCTCGGCGGTGAAATAGAACAGTATCTTGTTCCCGTCAAATGTGTACTCAACCTCGATAAGCTTCATGTCAAGCCCGTGCTTTTCGATTTTTTCAAGGCATATGCGGTACGCTTCCTTTTCCTTTTCCTTGTTTTCGTTATAATGGCGGGTGTCGTCGTCGTTGGCAATCCTTATTACGCTCTTTAACGGCTTGACCACGGTGGAGTCCTCCACCTCCCTTATTCCCATTACGACCTCGCCGTACTCTATCCCGCGGCTCGTCTCAACAACCACGTTCATACCGCGTTTTATATCAAAATCCAACGGGTTGAAATAATACATCTTCCCCGCGGTCTTAAATTTAACTCCTATAATCTTAGTCATTTTTTCCGGTCCTTTCCCGCTCTATCTTCTTCCTAAGCTTGTCCGACGGCTGTATAACAACGCCCTCGGTCTTTCCGTCCTTATTACGGTATTCTATATAAAGCAGCTTGCTTTTGCTAAACAGGGACTTTCGCATATTATACGGACGCTTCACAAACGAAGCCGGTCTGTAGCCGTAATACATATTTATAATATCGCCGCACGCGAATTCTATCTCCTTGTTTCGCTTTCCGACCATACGGTTTATGCGCAGCCGTCCGCCGGAGAGGGTGTATGTAAACCTTGACGCGTACCTTGTCAGTACAAAGAACCCGAAAACGCAGAATATCAGCACAGAGATTATCGCGCCTATAAAGTAGTAGCCCGGCAATACCTGTCTGCACACTTCCATTATCAGTCCGCACAGAATATACAGCATGGCGGCCCACAGCATAGCGACGGCAAATTCCTTTCCACCCGCAGCGACCTCCTCGGTCATATAAAATTCCCCCTCTACGGTTTCATCTCTTAGATTATAACCGATTTTGCGGTTGTTGTCAACTTTTTATCTGTTAATAATCTCGGTAATATTGTTAATCTTTATGGATATAGTGCCGTCCTCATTGGTTATTATCTCTATGTAGTCCGGATTTTTATAGTATTCCGGAGGGAATGAAAGGTTTACGCCGGTATCCGTTACAAGCTTTATATCCGAGGTCAGCTTCTTTGTAAGATATTTTGACGCCTCGACCATCTTCGGCACTCCCGCTCTTTCGAGCTTCTGCGTAAACTCGTCGCGCATTGACGGCAGACCGTCGAACACTTTGTTTGCCACACGCTCGGTGTCTACATACATAAACTCGTTTTCCTCTATGCTCTCCGTCACATACTCCTTTATCCTCGCCTGCGTCTCCATTGTATCGGCTCCGTTTTCGAGCGCGACCTTCTTTGCGATACGCGTTACGGTATTCGCGCTCTCGCGCGGCGAGATTTCAAACTCGCACTCAAGCAGCAGCTCGGCGAATATGTCCGTAGCGGTTCCGTCTATCTTATGCGTTTTCGCCGCGTATTTTACCGTACCGTCCCTGAGGCTTATAAACGCGCTCTCCGCAATCTTTTGCGACACCGGCGGCAATATGGCGTAATGGTTTATGATATTATTAAATATCCTGCCATCGTCCTGACTAACCTTGTGCGTCATGCCCGTTTTGTTGTCGCATTTTAAAATGCCTATTATACTCTCATCGTTTACGACAAACTCAATGACAATCAAATCTGACGGCTTCGGCTCCTCCGACGCGGCAAAGGCGTCATATAAGCGCCGCGCCGCGTTTTGCGACAGCTCGATAAAGTCCGCGCTGCCCGACTTATACTGTTCTATCTTCGCCTTAAACCCGCTGGTTTCTTTAAAGACCGCCGGCCGCAGAGAAGCGGAGTCGTATATCTTCTCTATATGCTTTGTTATAAACGTATTTATTTCCGCGCTGTCCACATCAAGAAGCTCGTCCGAAAAAACATTTATTCCCGAACTCGCGTCGATTATATGCAAAATCGCCTTCTTTAATCCTACTATCATTTTTATAACCATTAACTCCTTTCACAAAATCTGTTTGAATGAAATGCTCTCCTACTCGTTAATATATTTATAGACAACCTCCGACACCTCGCCGAAAAACGGTATCTGCGCATATGAATCGTCCAAATCATCGCCTATGATAACCAGTATATATGTTCCGCCCGGCGAAAAGACTATTGTCGCGTCGCCTTGAACATATTCGAGCTCTCCGGTTTTATTCGCGGTTTCCACGCCTTCGGGCACTCCCGACGGTATCTTTTGCTTGTGCTGCTGCTGTTTTAAGTATCCGAGTATTTTTGCCGAATACTCCGGTGAAACCAGAGTGCCGTCAAGCACGTCCTTAAGATACATACCGCAGTCGTTTACGGATGTGAAGTTGTAATTTTTATGCGCGCCCTTAAAAAACTGTCCCGTGTCCGAAAATCCCGCGTTCTGCGCCACCCTTGTCACCTGCGTCATACCCGCGGTATAGGAGCCGCCGCCCAGCTGCTTTGCAACCGCCTCCCACGCGTCGTTATCGCTGTAGGTTATCATTTTCCGCAAAAGATTTTCGGTATTTGAGGTATCCTGCATAACGCCGTCCTGTACTTTTTGATAAACCGTCTGAATTATGAACAACTTTATGAGGCTTGCGGAATATACCTGATGACTGTTTATGGATATTTCCTCGCCCAAATCATAATCCATAAAATACAGCGACCAGTCCCCGTCCTTAGCGCCGAGCATGTCCGTAAGCGTTACCTCCAGCCCACCGTAGTCATGTATGACGTCATGTGCGCGTATATCGGGGTTTACAATCATCGCGATAAGCTTTGCCGCGTCGCCGCGCGTCATTACGGTTTGAGGCGAATACGCGGAAGAAATTCTCCGCTCGACGGTTATGCCGCGGTTATACAGCTTTATTACATCCTCGGCGAACCGAAAGCCTTCAATTCCTCTGAAGCTTGTAAGAGTGCCCATAGCCGTTTCGGAGTCATCGACAAATTGTGAATATATCGCCGCGCTGTCCTCGCGCGTTATCGGCTCGTCCGCCCCTGCCGCAATAGCGGGCCACACGCCGCAATCGGTTGCCGTGGCTATATAATCATATGAATCGGGGTCATATTCTCCGACGGAATGAGCTATATCGGACTTGTACTCATAGAGCCATATTGCCGTATACGCCGCCTCCGCCGCCGTGAACGGCGCGTCCACATCGAAACCGTCCACGCTTTCAGCCGGCATTATTCCGTTAACATACACTGTCTCTATATATATTCTGTTTTCACTGTTCACATCGGATAAAATCGGCATACCTACACGCTCCTCCGGAGTGGTCTTGACAAAGCCAAACACAGCCGAACATATTATAAGCGCCGCGGCCGCGGCCGCTATTTTAAACCTCGGCAGTCTCATGTGTTTCAGCCTCCATTTCCGCCGATAGCTCAATCAGTCTTTCACTAAGACCGGTAAAACGTTTTGTGTATGAGTTATTGTTTGTCATGTTTATTACGGTTTTCTCGCTTCCCACAAGTATTACCATTGATTTTGCCCTTGTTATTGCGGTGTAGAAAAGATTTCTGCTCATAAGCATAGGTATATATGAACATACCGGAATAATCACATAGGGAAACTCACTGCCCTGGCTCTTGTGTACCGTTATCGCATATGCAAGATCCAGCTCGTCAAGGCTTGTAAACGGGTATTCAACCGTCTTGTCGTCGTCGAAGGTGATTACCATATATTTATCGTCGGCATGTATACTGTCTATTATTCCCATATCGCCGTTATATATTCCCCTGCCCTTTTCGCTGTCATTTGCGGTATATTCCATATCGTAGTTATTTCGCGTCTGCATAACCTTGTCGCCCTCGCGAAAAACAGTCTGCCCGAATTTGTATTCGAGTCGCCCTCCTCTGTGAGGATTTATACTGTTTTGCAGTGCGCGGTTAAGCTCGACGGTTCCGGTAATGCCCTTTTTCATTGGCGTCAGCACCTGTATATCCGAAACGGGATTTATTTTATATGTCTTTGGCAGCCTTTCGCGGTACAGCTCCAGCACGGTATTAACCGCGCTTTCCGGCGTTCTGCGGCGCATGAAGAAGAAATCCTTCGTGCGGTCCGCAAGCTCCGGCATACTTCCACGGTTGATCCTGTGTGCGTTCATAATTATAAGACTTTCCGTGGACTGACGGAAAACCCGGGTGAGCTTTATAACGGGCACTTTTCCCGACTCGATAATATCGTGAAGCACATTCCCCGGCCCGACCGAAGGGAGCTGGTCGCTGTCGCCGGCAAAAATAACGCGCCCGCCGTGCTTTATCGCCCGCAGCAGCGAAGCCATAAGAGGCGTGTCAACCATGCTCGCCTCGTCAAGTATTATTACATCAGCGTTAAGCGGATGCTCCTCGTTGCAGCCGAAAATATGCGTCCTGCCCGACATCTGCGCGCAAAGCAGGCGGTGTATTGTTTTTGCCTCGCGTCCGGTTATCTGGTTCATTCGCTTCGCCGCCCTGCCCGTGGGCGCGGTAAGCGCAATATTTAATCTCAGCTTCTCCATAAGCCTTATTATGGTATTTATCGTTGTGGTCTTTCCCGTGCCCGGTCCGCCGGTAAGAACCATGCACCCGCCGGAGAGAGCGCTTATGACCGCGTCGCGCTGGCGCGGAGCAAGCTTTATTCCCTCCTCCGCCTCAAAATCGTCAATTTCACGCTCCGACTCGTCCTCGCTCATCCGGTACTTACCCTCGTAAGCGACCATAGAAGAAAGGCGGCGCGCAATGTATTTCTCGTCATGATAGTTACCGTAAAGGTAACAAACGTCGGCGCCGTCCACTCTGTCCATAAGAATATCGCGCGACGCGATAAGCTCGGAAAGAGCGTTATAAACCTCCGTGTCATCCACGCTTAGCTCGTAGGCAACGTGCTCGGTAAGCATGGTTTTGGGCATGTACATATGTCCGTTCGTATACGCGGCGTCACGCAGAAGATATATAATACCGCACCGTATACGCATGGGGCTGTTTTTCGGCAGTCCTATGCTTGACGCGATGCTATCGGCGACGCGGAAGGATATTCCGTCAACGGAATTTGCGAGCGAATACGGATTTTCCTTTATTTTTCTCACCGCCTCCGCGCCGAAAATATTATGAATTTTAACGGCGAGATTGGCAGATATTCCGTACTGCTGTAAAAACATTATAATATTCTGCACGGCGCGCTGCTCGTTAAACGACTTGCTTATCATATCCGCCTTATCCTTGCTGATACCCTTAAGCTCCGCGAGCCGCTCCGGCTCCGCCGCAATGATATTAAACACCTCCGCGCCGAACGCGTCCACCAGCTTTTTAGCCGTCGCTTCGCGCACGCCCTTAATTATGCCCGAACCGAGATATTTAATCATCGCCTGTTCATCGGAAGGCATAACCGTCTTATACAACTCCACCTTAAACTGCTCGCCGTATTCCGGGTGCGTCACCCATACACCGGTAAGCTCCGCGTTCTCGCCCTCCGAAATTCCGGGCATATACCCCACGGCGCAGAACTGCCCTTCCTCCTTTGAGTCAACCTCGCAGACCACATATCCGTTGTCGGGATTGCTGTATACAATATTATCAATTACGGCATTAATTACAATCCTGCTCATTTAACCACTTCTATCCTGTTATCATCCATTCCCGTTATTTCCGCGCCGAACCGCGTCAAAAGCTTTATATATTCAATCTGACCCGCGCTTATCACTGCGCCGGTAATTATTATCGGTATACCCGGCGGGTACGCCGTGACGGAAACCGCCGAAATTCTGCCCTCCGCCGCGTCAGGCTCCACCGGCTCCGTATCAGCAAACCAACCGGCGGACGGGGCTATTACACCGTCCGTCACAGGCGGAGGAGATATTTCGGGCATAGCCGAGCGCGGCGGGAGCATATCCGTTATATCCTTTAGAGCGGAGAATAAATCCGCAAAATCCGAATGTCTGTTCCAAGGCGTCGCTATCAGCACGATATTAAAGCAGTCGGCCATTTCAACATCTATACCGAAATAGTCCGAAAGTCTTTTTGAAACCTCGAAGCCCGTGACGTCATAGGCGGAAAAATTCAGCACTATACGGGTTATATCGTCATTTTCCAATACGCGTATTTTCGTGAACCTCGATATCGCGTCCCGAAACTGCCCGCACTCGTCTATTATGGCGGAATACCTCGACTCCGCAAGCTCCGCCCGCGCTATGTCGGCCGACGCCGCAATCGGATATGACGGGCTGGACGTCTGGAACGAGGCAAGCGCGCGTCTGACTCTTTTTATGTCAACCATATTACCGCACACGTGCAGATACGCCGCGCCCGTCAGCGCGTTAAGCGTTTTATGCGCGCTTTGGCATACCATATCCGCGCCCAATCCCACGGCTGATTTCGGAAACGCGCTATCTCCCGCAAAATGCGCTCCGTGCGCTTCGTCTATAAGCAGCGGAATACCCGCCGCATGGCATATGTCGGCGGCATGACGCACATTCTTTATAATCCCGTAATAATTGGGCGAGGTCAATATGACCGCCTTTATATCATCCTCCGGGCATATCTTCCCCACGCCGCCCGGAACGAAAAATTCCTTGTTATACCTGACTGGAATAAGCTTTATTTTAAACCCGCACACGGCGCATGTATTGATTACGCTTATATGACAATCCGCGTCCGCAAGCAGGGTATCGCCCGGCTTTAAAACCGACGAAAGCATTACCTGTATACCGGCGGTGGAACCGCAGGTCATTATAAAGCTGCGCTTTGAGCCGTAAAGTCCGGACAAAAGCTCATTGGCGCGTTTTACCTCATCGCTTTCATGATGCAAATCCACCGTTGCCGCAAGCTCCGTAACATCGCATTTTTGCAGCCCCGGAGCAAGCCCGCGCAGATTTTTATGCCCGGGCATGGCAAAGGACGGTCTGCCCTTTCTGTAGAACGCTTCAAGCTTTGTATATATGGGAGTCTCCATAACGCGGTTCCCCTCCTCTTTTGTCATAAGCAACATAATACTCTATTGTATTATACTAAAAAAAGGCGAATTTGTAAAGACCGGTTGCAGTATTTTAAAAATTGTGATACAATATTGTAAAAAATTATACGCAGGAGGTTTGATTATGAACGTATATGAAGCGGTTAAATCAAGGAGGACAATAAGAAAATTCAAGCGGCAGCCGCTGCAAAACGAGGATATTATGCAGATAATCGACTGCGCGCGGCTCGCCCCGTACGGAGCGAACCTACAGCCGCTCAAATTCGCGGTCGTTTCGGATGAGGAAACAAGGCGCAAGCTGTTCCCGCTTATAAAATACGCGGGGTATCTCACAGACTGGGATCCGACATTTGAGGAGTGCCCGACCTCGTTTATAATCGTTATGAACGATACCGATATAAAGCCCACAGATAAATCCGAATGTGACAGCGGCGCCGCCGTTATGAGCATGTGCCTTGCGGCGCAGGCACTGGGTATAGGCAGCTGCTGGCTCGGCGCGATTGACCGCAAGGGGATTAGCGAGGTTCTGAAGCTCGATAAACGGCTTGACGTCACATATCTTCTCGGACTTGGATATGCCGACCAGACAGGCGAAGTCTTTGACCTTTCAGACAGTGTGAAATATTATTTTGACGACGACGGGAATGTCCATGTCCCGAAACGAACAATGGATGAAATAATTATAAATTTATAATTTGCGCGTGAAAAAGGCTGTCCCGACATTGTCGAGACAGCCTTTTTTGAAAGCATATAAAATGTGTTATGGCAAATCAGAACCTAAACTTGTACTTTGATGTTTCCGGAATATAAAGCTTGCCGTCCTTGTAGTTTGACTTATCATTCTCGTACGCTTCGGTGTAATCCTGACATACAAGATCTCCGTCCATCTTTAACCACTGGTCGATTGCTTTCTTATAACCCGCCTCATCAAGGTTACCGATTATATAGTTCGTCTTAGCCTCCGCGATTATCGCGTCAAGCTGAGTACCGCTCATCGCATATGAGTCGGAAGTATACGGAGCCATCGGGTTCATGACTGCCCACTGCTCGTTCTCGTCATAAACCTGCTGAACCTTCTCCGCCGCCTTGTTCGCATATGCGGTTGTGAGCTGATACGGGCCGGCGAGTCCCATTGAGAATTGGTTAAGATCCTGATAATCCTTTGTTAGCGAATCCTCTGAAATAATCTTAGCCTTGCCGTTCTCGTCGAGCGTATAATGTGTTCCCTCGATACCGTAGTTACAAAGATCGACTACCTCCTCGCTGTTACACTCGTCAAGCACTGAGAGAACGAAGTCGAGTTCTTCTTCGGTTTCAACCGTCTGATGCGGCAATACATAATAGCCCATATATCCCGTTGTCGGGAGAACTCTCGGGTCGGCGTCACCGTCCGTAACATATCCTATTACGTCAACAACGGCGTTGGGGTTCTTTTCGGCAATATTTGTCGCGTTACGTCTTGCACGGTCGGCAACGTCAATCTGTATTCCGCCATAACCGTTTAAGAACTCGCTGTCCCAGTCGTTCGCGTCCATGGTCGCCATATTCTTATTTATGTATTTAGCCTGATACCATTCGCGCATTTTGGTCATGGCGTCGAAATAGCCCTCCGACATAAACCACGGCTTCCACTCGCCCGCTTCTTCGTCATAGCCCCACTCATTCGGTGAGCCCATCCATATAGCGAGGTTGTTCAGCGGCCCGTCAAGGAACGTTGTAACAATCATGCCGTATGTATCCTTCTTGCCATTGCCGTCCGGATCGTTCTCCGTGAACGCTTTCATCATAGCGTCCAAATCGTCCAATGTCTTTGGCTCGTCAAAGTCAAGCACTCCCTTCTTATGAAGGTTTTCAACCCAGTCTCTGCGGTATGTCATACCCTGACGGCCTATTGTTCTTGCACGGTAAATACCGCTTATTCTGCCGTCAACAGAAATATTCTTGTTTATTACAGGGTTAGCCTTTGCAAGCTCCGGATACACATAACCCTCCGGGTTCTCCTCTGACTTGAACTTATCGTCCTTCTTTTGGAAATAATCGGTAATATCCCAGAATGTGCCGTGCTTGGAGTTCTGAATGATCGACGAATTTCTCGCCGTTACAAGCATAACGTTCGGGTACTCGTTAGCGCCCAAAGCGGCCGTAACCTTTTCGCCGTATGCCGTTGATACTACCCACTGAATGTCAAGTATTACCTTGTCATACTGCTTTCCGTACTTTTCGGACATAGCCTCGCCCAAATGCTTCTCTATCGCCTGCACAACCGGCGACTCCTGCCCCGGCGAGTTCGTCTTGTTGGCGCTTGTCATAACCTCAATAGACGGCGTCTTTGAGTTAAGGTCAATAGGCTTCTTGGTTTCGCCGCAGCCCGCGAGTGACGATGCTGCAAGACCCGTAGCCAAAACAAGCATTGATATTCTTTTCCAGTTTTTCATTGTTCGTTTCCTCCTATTAACCCTTGATTGCGCCGACCATTACGCCCGCCGCGAAATGCTTCTGAAGGAACGGATATACGCAGAGAATCGGAACTGTGCCCACTACGATTACCGCCATCTTAAGCGACTCCTTAGGCAGCTCCTCATCGCCGTTCGTATCCTCTGTTGTAAGCATTACCATGTTTCTTAATACGAGCTGGAACGGATACTTATCCTGGTTGTTCAAATAGAGCAATGCGCCGAAGTAGTTGTTCCAGTGACCTACCGCATAGAACAATCCGAATGTCGCAAGACACGGAAGTGAAAGCGGAAGTGCTATTTTCGCAAATATACCTATGTCGGTACATCCGTCAATTGACGCCGCTTCTTCAAGTCCCGACGGAAGCTCCATGAAGAAGTTTCTTACGATAAGCATATTGTATGCGCTTATTGCGCCCGGAATTATGAGCGCGGCGTACGAGTCATACATTCCGAGTCCCTTTACAAGCAAGAAGGTCGGGATCATGCCGCCGCCGAATACCATTGTAAAGAGTACCATGTTAAGGAAGAATTTCTTTCCTATAAGATTTGAACGCGAAAGACCGTATGCCATCGTCGCCGTAAAGAACAGGTTTACTATGGTTCCTATTACCGTTACGCCGATTGAAATACAAAGTGAACGGAGCACCGTCGCGCCCATGCCGCTCATATCAAATATCTGCTTATACGCGTCCACTGTCGGATGCGGCGGGAAAAGGAATATAGGACTCGATACTATATCCGTCTCCGTCGCAAAGGACGCCGCTATTACGTATACGAACGGAATAACCATTAATATTGCAAGTATTGTAAGGACGATATATACCACAATGTCCATTATAATATCGCCGAGACCTTTTCTCTTAATACTAATCATTGTAATACTACCTCCTTATCAGAATAAGCCTGCCTGACCTGCATGCTTAGCCAGACGGTTTGCCGACTGGATACAAATCAAGCTGACAATCGACTTGAACAGACCTACGGCTGTGGAATAACCGTAGTTACCGTCAACTCTACCGATGTTATATACGTATGTATCAAATGTGTCCGTAGACGACTTGTTAAGAGAGTTCTGCATAAGGATGAGCTGCTCATAACCCGTGTCGAGAACCGAACCCATTCTGAGGATAAACATTGTTACAACGGTGGTCATGATTGCCGGTACCGTTATGTAAATTAACTGCTGTAATCTTGACGCGCCGTCCACGATAGCCGCCTCGTACTGCTCTACGTCCACACCCGCAAGAGCCGCGAGGAAGATAATTGTTCCCCAACCGGACTCCTTCCAGATGTTCTGGAACAAGAGTACCCAATAAATGGCCACCTTGCCGCCGAGCCATGATTCGCCCGTTCCGTTAATCCTCTTTACGAGTTCAAAAATAGCTCCGCCCGACTGAGCATCGTTTGAAGATTCCTTCAAAAGCATGAAGGTGATTGACGCGATGACAACCATGGATACGAAGTGCGGTACATATACCAATGTCTGGAGCGCTTTTTTATACCATTGCAATCTTATTTCATTTAAGAGCAACGCCAATATAATAGGCAGCGGGAAGAAGAACACAATGTTCATCGCGGAGATGATAAGCGTGTTTTTCAACAGCATTATAAAGCTTGTCGATGAGAAGAACTTAATAAAGTTTGAAAGTCCTACCCAGTCGGCCTCCATGAAGTCAACACCCGCATAGTATGTCTTCATCGAGATAAAAATACCCCAGAGCGGGATAATCTTGAAGATTATGAAGTACAGCGTACCCGGCAAAAGAAGCGCATACATCCATTTGTCGCGTTTGATCTGTACCCATTTTTTTGATTTCTTGGCAGTTGGAGCAGCAACTGCCGCTGCGTTTTTCGCCATTAGTAAACCTCCCTAAAGTTTATTTTTGCTTTATTTTTAATTCTGCAAATTTACCAACGCTCCATTAAACACATGTAAATTTGCATAATATCTTACTAAATATTATAGTATATTTTTATGAAATTTGCAAGACTTGTTTTGTTTAAAACATGCAAAAAAACAGACTTTTTTGTTCAATTTTTTACATAAATGGCTTAACGGCACAAATTTTTTATTTAAAATCACCATTATTCCGAGGCTTTGTTGATTTTGACCAAAAAATAAGCGGAAATTCCCGCGAATGGGATTTTCCGCTCTGATTTTATGTTATTTTACGGGTTCATTGCCAATGTGCCCACAATGTCGTTAATATCCTCTATATTAAAGCGTTCCATATACGCCGTAATATCCCGTTTTACGTCAAAAATCATATCGGGCTTCGCGAAAAGCCCCGTTCCGAGCGCAACCAGCCTTGCTCCGGCTATCATGAACTCGATAACGTCCGCGCCGCTCATAACGCCGCCCATGCCGATAATCGGTATTTTAACCGCGCTGTACACCTCATGCACCATGCGTATCGCGACCGGCTTTACTGCCGGACCCGAAAGTCCGCCCGTGTTGTTGGCAAGCATGGGACGACGGGTATTTATATCTATCCTCATGCCCATAAGAGTGTTTATAAGCGACAGTCCGTCGGCTCCGCCCGCCTCCGCCGCCTTTGCGATTTCGGTAACGGAGGTCACATTCGGTGAAAGCTTTACAACGAGCGGCTTTTTGCACCGGCTCCTGACTTCCCGGGTAAGCTCCTCCACAACCTCCGCGTTCGTGCCGAACGCCATGCCGCCGTGCTTTACATTGGGGCAGGATATATTCATCTCGATAATCGCCGCGTCCGTTTCGGACAGAATTTCAGCCATTTCCGCGTATTCCTCTATCGTGTTGCCCGACATATTCGCTATTACGTTCGTATCAAATTTTTCGGCCAAATCCGGCATGATAAAATCTCTGAACGCCTCGACACCCGGATTTTGCAAACCCACGCTGTTTAATATTCCCGACGCCGTTTCGATAATCCTCGGCGCCGCGTTACCACCGCGCGGCCTGCGCGTCAGTCCCTTTGCCGCAAAGCCGCCGTATTCGCAAAGCGGCGCGTACTCGTTATACTCATATCCAAAGCCGAAGGTTCCCGACGCCGTGACTATCGGGTTTCTGAACTTTACCCCACAGTATTCAACTTCAAGCTTAGCCATTACAGAACAACCTCCTTTGAATTAAACACCGGCCCGCAGGTGCAAACCTGCTTCATCTTTGCCATGCCTTCATCCGTCGTTTCGCAAACGCAGGTAAGACACGCGCCTATTCCGCAGCCCATGCGCTCCTCAAGCGAGAGCTGGCACGGGATTTTTCTGTATTCCGCGATCTGCTTCACCGTCTTAAGCATGGGCTTGGGGCCGCAGCAGTAGATTACGTCCGCCTTGTTTTCCAAAAGATACTCGCCCATTGCCGCGACGGCAAATCCGTTATATCCGTAAGAGCCGTCGTCGGTGCATATCACGACATGCCCGTTCGCCTCGTTGTAATCATCCTCCATTACAACCATATCCTTGTTCCTGAAGCCTAAAAACACAACGCTGTCGGTCTCTCTCGCAAGTCTTAAAAGCGGGAACACGCCTATTCCGCCGCCTATTACGACTGCCTTTTCGCCGGGGTTGGCGGTAAATCCGTGTCCGAGCGGGCCCATTATGTCTATTATATCCCCCACCTCGCGCGCGGCGAGCAGTCTTGTGCCCTCGCCCTTTATCTGAAACGCGAAGCGGACAAACTTCCCGCCGACGTCACAGATGCTTATCGGTCTGCGAAGCAGAGTGTTTCCGCCGCAGGCGATGTGCAAAAACTGACCTGTTTGCGCCTGTTTCGCAATTTCGGGCGCTTTTACGACAAAGTCCCATATACCGGGGCAAAGCTCGTCTTTTTGTATCAATTCGCAGTTATATGTTTGTTTCATAATTATGACTCCCTTAAGTTATAAAATTCCTGTTATATCCTCCCTCATTCGTATTGCCTCGGCTCTTGCCGCCTCGGCAAACTGCTCCTCCTGCCAGTCTCCCTTCTTATACGCGCACATAATGCCTCTTGACGAGTTGACAATCGCGCCCATGCCGTCGTCGTTAAAGCACGGCTTTACGCCCTTTGCGCCGCCGCCCTGCGCGCCGTAGCCCGGCACAAGGAAGTACGACCGCTTCATAATCTGTCTTAAAACCGCCGCCTGTTCGGGGTATGTCGCGCCCACAACAGCGCCCACCGCGCCGTAGCCGCTCGCGCCTGTTGTGCCCTCGTTCCACTTATTTACAAGCTCCGCCACGTGCTCATATATATGCTTATCCCCCGCAATCATGTCCTGAAGCTCGCCCGACGACGGGTTTGAGGTTTTAACGAGCGCGAATATCGCCTTATCGAGCGCCTTGCAATCGTCAACAAACGGCTTGACCCCGTCCGTGCCCAGATACGGATTAACGGTTACGGAGTCAACATCGCACGGCTTTTCCGTCACGCCGTCGATATCGACCGAGCCGAGATACGCCTTTGAATAGGCCTCGGCAGTCGAGCCTATATCGTTTCTTTTTACGTCAAGAATAATATAAAGCCCTTTTTCTTTTGCATATTTTATGGTTCTGTTGAGGACCTCCTCGCCGTTAAGTCCGTACATCTCATAGAACGCGCTCTGCGGCTTCACCGCCGGAACCACGTCATAGAGAGCGTCGATAAGCCCCTTGTTGAACTCCCATATCGCCTCGCACGCGCCCTTCAAGCTCTTGCCGTATTCGGCATAGGCCTTATCGCGTATATATTGCGGCACGTAATCTATCTTCGGGTCAAGCCCCGCCACCGAAGGGTTGCCCTTTTCCTTTATCTTCCTTACCAATAAATCAACCGACATACTATCCTCCCGTTATTTCATCAGTTCGCCTTGATTAATTACTATCTCGCCGCCAACAATAACGTATTCGGGCTTTCCGTAAAGCTCGAAGCCGTCATACGGCGAATTCTTACCCTTTGAATGTAACTTTGATATATCCACTGTCCACGGCTTGTCCGGATCGAATATCACTATATCCGCGGCATGCTTCGCGCTTAGAGTGCCCTTGGATATACCGAGAATTCTTGACGGATTAAGCGACATCTTCTCAATAAGCTGGCTCATGGTGAGCACGCCCGTTTTTACAAGGCATTTGATACCGAGTCCGAGCGAGGTTTCAAGACCGATTATTCCGTTCTTTGCAAGCCCGAACTCACATTCCTTCTCATCCGGATGATGCGGAGCGTGGTCTGTTACTATGCAGTCAATAGTGCCGTCTTTAAGCCCCTCTTTAATCGCCTCGACATCCTCCGCCGTTCTGAGCGGAGGATTCATTTTCGCGTTTGTGTTATACCCCCTGCACGCGTCCTCCGTAAGCGCGAAATAGTGCGGGCAGGTTTCGCATGTTATTCTCACCCCGCGTGCCTTTGCGCGGCGGATAATATCAACCGAGCCCTTTGTGGATATATGCGCTATATGCACCCTGCCGCCTATGGCCTCTGCGACTATTGCGTCGCGCGCGACCATAACCTCCTCAGCGGCTCTTGAAATGCCGCGCAGTCCCAGCTCCGTCGCGACGGCGCCCTCGTTCATATCGCCCTCGCCGAGCGCCATATCCTCGCAATGTGAAATCACAACAACGTCAAACATCTCCGAATACTCTATGGCTCGGCGCATCAGTCCGGAATTTTCGACCGGATGTCCGTCGTCGGAAACAGCAACCGCGCCCGCAAACGCCATTTCGCCAATCTCGGCAAGATACTTACCCTCCTGCCCCTTAGATACCGCGCCTATGGGGTATACATTCGCGTATCCGACCTCCGCCGCGCGCGACTTTATATATGTTACGACCGCCTCGTTATCACATACCGGCGAGGTGTTCGGCATACACGCAACCGACGTCACGCCGCCGTAAACCGCGGCTCTTGTTCCGGTTTCTATATCCTCCTTATACTCCTGCCCCGGCTCTCTTAAATGCACATGCATATCCACCAGTCCCGGCGCCACAATCTTGCCCGACGCGTCAATAACCTCCATTTCAACGCCGTTAAGGTCCGGGTCAACACCCACCTCCGATATTTCGCCGTTATCTATAAATATATCCGTAATCTCGTCGATACCGTTTGCCGGGTCTATAACATGACCGTTTTTAATCAAAATCTTCATCAAAATCCACCTCTCGAAAGTAAATACATAACCGCCATACGCACAGCAACGCCGCTTGTAACCTGGTTTGTTATAACGCTTCTGTCGCCGTCAATGACCGCGGTTGAAAGCTCCACTCCGCGGTTTACCGGACCCGGATGCATTACTATCGCGTCCGGCTTTGCAAGGCTGAGTCTTGCCTCATCAACTCCGAAGAAGCGGAAATACTCGCGTATACTTGGGAAAAGTCCCTTCTTCTGCCTTTCCAGCTGAATTCTCAGACCCATTACCACGTCCGCGTCCACTATTGCCTCGTGCACGTTATCATAAGCCTTTACCCCCATCTTCGCTATATCAACGGGCATGAGGGTTGACGGTCCGCCGACCGTTACATCCGCGCCCAGCTTCGTAAGACCGTATATATTCGAGCGAACCACGCGCGAATGGTACACATCGCCTATAATCGCAACCTTAAGCCCCTCGATATGCCCTTTGTGCTCAATCATGGTAAGCATGTCCAAAAGCGCCTGTGTCGGATGCTCGTGCATACCGTCTCCGGCGTTTATTACCGACGCGTCAACAAGCTTTGAAATCATGTGCGGAGCGCCGCTCATACTGTGGCGCATAACGAGAATATCCGTTCCCATGGCGTTTATCGTCTCGGCGGTATCGACAAGCGTCTCGCCCTTTGCCACCGAGGAACCGCTCGATGAAATATTTGCCGCGTTCGCGCTCATGTACTTTGCCGCAAGTTCAAAGGACAGCCTTGTTCTTGTGCTGTTTTCATAGAACAGGTTGACCACGGTCCTGCCCTGGAGATGCGGCGTTTTCTTATTGTTGCTCAGCACTATCTCCTTCATGGTCGCGGCCGTGTCAAGTATGTGCTTTATCTGTTCCGCGCTTAAATTTTCTAAGCCGAGTAAATCATGCTTCATCCTTTGTCTGCCTCCTTTTCGCGAATTGTCACCTTGTTTATAACTCCGTCCTCCGTTATGTCGGCGTCTATATATTCGTTAAGCGAGGTCGGAACGAATTTACCGCAGTAATCCGCGGCGATTGGCAGCTCATGGCGTCCTCTGTCCGCGATTACCGCAAGCCTTATCCTTGACGGACGCCCCATGTCAAACAACTCCTTTATAGCCGCGTTAACCGTTCTTCCGGAAAACAAAATATCATCCGCCAGTACAATATTCTTATCCTCTATCGTAAACGGCACGTCGGTTTCGCGCACAACCGGATGATCCATAAGCCTTGTAAGGTCGTCGCGATAGAATGTAATATCAATGGAGCCGAGCGGAACCTCAACCCCTTCAAGCTCCTTTATCTTATTCCTCAACGCCTTCGCAAACAGCGCGCCCCGCGACTGTATGCCTATGATTACAAGATTTCCGGAGCCCTTGTTGTCCTCGATAATCTCGTACGCGACGCGCGTAACCAGTCTGCCGGCGGCTTCCTTATCAAGCAATACCGTTTTTTCCATATGTCACAAACTCCTTTCCGTCAAAGGCTAATCTAATAATATATTATACCTCAAAATCGACCCTTTGTCTACTACATTTTTGCAATTCATACAAAAATTACGGTACGCTTTTTATGTACCGTAATTTTTGTATTTATAACTGTTTTACAAACTTATCAAAGGCTGCCATGCCTGCCGCGTCGCGCTTATATACCCCCGCGTGCTCCAGTACCGTAACGAATACCCTGCCGACCTCATCTTTGAGAATATCCATAATATTATCCTTATTAATATCCTTATGATTTGCCTTTACGACATTTTCCGCCCATTCCGCATGGGACGCCGTTCTTTCGTCGGATTTCATATCCTTTCCGTTAAGTATCGCGTCCGCGACAGCGTCAAGCTCCCCGACCAGTCTTGACGGCAGCACCGCAAGCCCCATAACCTCGATAAGGCCTATGTTCTCCTTCTTTATATGGTGCAGCTCCGCGTGCGGATGATATACGCCGAGCGGATTTTCCGCCGTTGTTATGTTATTTCTCAGCACCAAATCCAGCACATATCTGCCGTCCTCTGCCATGCTCGCAATCGGAGTTATCGTATTGTGCGGCTCTCCGTCCGTCTCCGCGTAGATAAACGCGGCCTCGTCGGTGTACGAGCGCCAGTTTGTAAGGATTTTGTCGGCCAGCCCGACTAACCTGTCGGCATTATCGCTTTTAAGTCTTAATACCGACATCGGCCATTTAAGCCGACTTACCTCGACATCCTCAAAGTCCGGTATTTTATAGAATTTCTCGCTCTTTGCCCTGTGCATGGCAAACACATGGTTTCCGCCCTGGAAGTGCTCGTGCGTAAGAATGGAGCCGCCCACAATGGGTAAATCCGCGTTCGAGCCGATTATGTAATGGTTAAAATGCGTTATAAAATCGAGCAGCTTCGCAAAAGCGCTCCTGTCTATAACCATAGGCACATGCTCTGAATTAAACACGATACAGTGCTCGTTATAGTATACGTACGGAGAATACTGAAATCCCCATTTGCCTCCGCATATATCAACGGGAATAACCCTGTGATTTTGACGCGCCGGATGGTTCACTCTGCCGCCATAGCCCTCGTTTTCAACGCATAACTGGCACTTCGGGTACGACGACTGCTTTTGGAGCTTCGCCGCGGCTATGGCCTTCGGGTCCTTTTCGGGCTTGGAACGGTTAATGGTGATTTCAATCTCGCCGTAGGGTGAGTCTACCGTCCACTTTACATCCTTTTTTATGCGTCCGCGCCTTATGTAATTGCTGTCGCATGAAAGCTTGTAGAAATAATCCGTGGCATTCTTTGACGACTCCTTATACAGCGCGTTGAACCTATTTATCACAGTTGAAGGGTACGGCGTTAACGTATCCATGATTTCGGTGTCGAAAATATCTCTGTAAACTATGCTGTCATGTTCAAGCATACCCTTTGAGGCGGCGTAATCGGTAATATTATTTAAAATTCCGTCAAGCTCCTCTATCGCCTCACATTCGGCGCCGGTCCCCTCGTATGCGTCAAGTCCGAGCTTTGTAAGCAGACGGTTTCTTACATAAATCCTATCGGCATCCGCTATAAGACCTGTCATAATACCATAGGATACCAGCCTGTCAATATCTTCATAAATCATAGTGCGTACTCTCCTTAGCAACATAATATGTAATTTTATTCTATCATTTTTTCCATATGATTTCAATAGTTTTAACAAAAAAACCGTTAAATGACTGTCATTTTTACCCGATTTCACAGCATATTTTAATATTTTTCAAAAAATTTTTAAAATACACTTGATATATCTGTTGATTTTTGATAAAATAGATGTAATTAAAGTGCAATATTATTGTTAGAAATGTTAGAAATAGCACATAAACAATATACACGAAAGGAATGTAATGTAATGGACGCAACAATTCTCATTGTAGAGGACGAAAAGCAGATTAACGAAATACTCGAATTTGCTTTTAAGAAAGAGGGGTATAAAACCCTTTCCGCCTTTGACGGCGCAACCGGTGTTGAGATGGCGCTAAACGATAATCCCAGTCTTGTGCTCCTTGACATAAACCTTCCCGGCATGGACGGAATGGACGCCTGCAAAGAAATACGCAAGACCTCGAATGTGCCGATAATTATGCTTACCGCGCGCGAGGACGAAGTGGACAAGGTCGTGGGGCTTGAGTTAGGCGCGGACGACTACATAACAAAGCCCTATTCTCCGAGGGAGCTTTCCGCAAGAGTGAAGGCATTGCTCCGCCGTTCGGATATAACGTCTTCCACCGGCGCAAGGGTTGAGAACACAAGCACCATAACGTCGGGCGATGTTGTGATAAACATTGACCGCTACGAGGTGAAAAAGAACGGCAAAACCGTTGACATAACGCTCCGCGAATTTGAGCTTCTCAAATTCCTCGCCGTCGCGCCGGAGCAGATTTTCTCGCGCGAGGTGCTTTTAGAAAACGTGTGGGGATACGAGTATCTCGGCGATGTGCGCACCGTTGACGTTACAATAAGACGTCTGCGCGAAAAAATAGAGGACGATCCGAGTATGCCCCGCTATATTATGACAAAACGCAGCATAGGATATTATTTCAATAAAATCTGACAAAGGACTGTAATGCAAATGTTTAAAAGCATACGTATAAGAATATCCACACTGTTTTTTGCGATAGTGCTTGCTACGGAGTTTTCGGCGTCGCTGTTTTGCATATACCGCGCGGTAAGCGACTTCCATTCGGACTTTAACAAATCGCTCTCGGAGGTGTTTACCGATAAAACGCGCGGCAAGCTTAACGACGCGGCAAACGCTATATCCATTCCGCCGGAGCAGGAGGCATCCGGCGAAATCGTTATGAACGAAACCGGACCGGAAAACATCGCGAATGTGTGTGATATTATTATGCTCCGGGCGGATGAGCTCAACATAGGCAGTTCCGCCGTTTTCTATTTGCTTGACGCTGACGGAAATCCTCTCTATTCCTCCGCCGGCAATGACATATCCGAACAGTCACCGGTAATAAAAGAGGCGCTCAAAGGCAACGAGGCGACATATAACACCTTTTCCGGCGACTATATGGATTACGCGCTTCCTTTAAAGAGCGGCGACGACATAAGATATATTGTATATATACGTGACGACCTTACCGCGCAGCATGAGCTTGTAAAAAGTCTGTGGCTCAATCTCGCGGTAATTATCGCGATTTCCGTGGTTATAGCGTATCCTCTGTCAATTCTGTTGTTTTCAAGAACGGTTACGGCTCCGATCAAAGCTCTTGCGGCGCAGGCAAAGCGTCTTGCGGACAGCGAAAGCGACAGACATATACCGCGCTCTGACCGAAACGACGAGCTGGGCGAGCTGACAGACGCGATTATCTATCTTGCCGGAGCGAAGAAGGAGCAGACGGATAAGTCCTTGGCGGAAAAGACCAAAGTGGAAAAAATACTTCAGAATATGAATGACGGCATACTTGCCTTTGATATGAAGGGCAGACTGACGCATATAAATCCGGAGGCCAAGCGTCTGCTTAACAGAAACTTTGTTGACGACATAACCTTCAATAAATTTTTCAAGGAAATAAATGCCAACATAACCATAGAATCGCTGCAATACGCGCAAAACGACGGCTCCGCCGAGCGCGAAGTGCGGCTTAACGGTCAGGTTCTGCAATTTAACTTTGCTCTTACCTCCCGCGATACCGGCGAGGGCGGAGTTATCGTGATTATACATGACGTGACACGGCACGAGCGGCTTGAAAGCGCCCGTCGTGATTTTGTGGCAGACGTGTCGCACGAGCTCCGAACGCCGCTTACGGTGATTAAATCATACGCGGATATTCTCGCGGACACGCCTGACGCGGAACCGGAGGTGAGGACGAGGTTCCTTGACACAATATCCTCCGAAACCGACAGAATGACTAAAATCATATCGGATCTTCTTACCCTGTCCAAACTGGACGTAAACGCGAACTATACCCGTCCGTATGAGGATATTGACATACGCTTAATGATTGAAGGGCTTGTGGAACGGTTATCGCTCGCGGCAAAGAAAAAAAATCAGACTCTTAGCTACACGCCGATAAACGACGTGCCCAACCTTAAAGGCGACCGTGACGGGCTTGAGCGGGTTTTAACAAATATAATTTCCAACGCGCTTAAATATACGCCGTCCGGAGGGGAAATCAACATTTTCTCCAGCAAGGTTTATAATGATATTCTCGTAAAGGTTTCCGATAACGGCATAGGCATACCCAAGGAGCAGCTGCCAAATATCTTTGACCGGTTCTACAGAGTGGACAAGGCGCGCTCGCGCGATAAGGGCGGCACCGGACTCGGACTTGCCATCGCAAAGCAGACGGTTGAGTCCGCATTCAACGGCAAAATTCTCATAAACAGCGAGCTTAACAAGGGTACGGACGTAATAGTAAGTATCCCGATACCTAAAAAATGATAAAATACTTTTAAGATATGCAAAGACTCCCGCGGATTACCCCGCGGGAGTCTGTTAATTTACAGATTATTCAGCAACGAACGGCAGTAACGCAATTATTCTTGCTCTCTTAATTGCGGTTGTAAGCTGTCTCTGGTGCTTTGCGCAGTTACCGCTTATTCTTCTCGGAACAATCTTACCGCGCTCCGATACATAGCGGCGAAGCTTTGCTGTATCCTTGTAATCAATGCTCTCAACCTTATCTACACAGAACATGCAAACCTTACGCTTCGGCCTTCTTGCTCTCTGCGGTCTGTCATTTCTTTCAGCCATTGAATTATCCTCCTTCAATTTTTATCAAATCGCAGCTCAGAACGGCAAATCGTCCTCGCTGCCCTCGTCATTCGAAAAGCTTAAATCCACAAACCCCGTATCCTCTGCGGGCTGCGGCTGCGCTGTATTTGGCTGCGGCGCATTGTAGCCGCCGCCGAAATTAGACTGATACGCGCCGTTTGAGGAGCCTTCGGTTTTAGGTCCCACAAACTCGACATTATCAACGGAAACCTCCGTCGAATACTGACGCACGCCGTCCTTTTCCCATGAGCTTGTCTGAATTGAACCGTCCAGTCCAATCAGCTTGCCCTTGTTGAAATAGCGGCAAATAAACTCTGCCTGCTGACGCCACGCGACGCAAGTTATAAAGTCGGCCTGCTGGCCTCCCTCGCGTCTGAAACGTCTGTCCACCGCAACCGTAAATCGTGTAACGGACACTCCCTGCGGAGTCTGTCTGAGCTCCGGGTCTGCTGTTAAGCGGCCTACCAAAATTACTTTATTCATAATCTCACCGCTTTCAATTAATCTTCGTCCTTGCGAATGATGATTGTTCTCAGAATGTTTTCGTCGATTCTGTATCTTCTGTCGAGCTCCTTCGGGAAGTCTACGTCAGCGTTAAAGTTAACGAGAACATAGTAACCCTCGCTCTTGAAGTCAATCGGATAGGCAAGCTTTCTCTTACCCCATTCCTCGATTTCGCCGATTTCACCATTGTCTGTAATAATCTTTACAAACTTGTCCCTCTCCGCCTCTATAGCATCAGGCTCCAATGTTGAATCGATGATAAAAATTGTTTCATAGCTGTGCATTGCCTTTTCAGCCATTTATTACACCTCCTTATGGACATTTGTCCCGCGAACCTCCTCACGGGCAAGGATTTGTCTGATTTCAGACTGATACATTATACCATTACTTTCCCGGGTTGTCAAGCGTTTTTTCATCATTTTTTTAAATTTATCCAAACATATGTTTGACATCTTAAAAAAAATGTGCTATACTGGTTACAAGAGATAAAT
>CANRAG010000023.1 GCA_947628515.1 uncultured Clostridia bacterium
TGTATATGTCCTGCTCTCCGTAGGATCCGGTGTTTCCGTAGGAACCGGTGTTTCCGTGGGAACCGGCGTCTCCGTGGGAACCGGTGTTTCCGTCGGCTCCGGTGTGGTAGTCTCGCCGGCATATACGATCACTACCGAATATAAATCCGGAAGATATGATTCCTGCAAATCGTCAAAGACAATTTTATGTGTTCCCGCCTTAAGCTCCGCTTCAATTGTGTAAAGCTTAAGAGTGTCTTTTCCATTCGTGGCAAAGTCCTTCTTTTGCGCCATATATGTGCTGTCGCCTATAGAAGCCTGTAGCCCATTGCCATGATAATTACCGAGATAGTAGATCTTATACGGACCGGCAAGCGTTGTTTTATATGTTATTGTCGGATGCTCCGTTTTCTCTGTTCCGCCAATGTAGTTGAGATATTTTTCCGTAAGCGAAGCCTTGATCTTTGTGTCGTCGGAGCTGTCGGCAAATACCTTTTTCGCTTCGGCGTCGGCACCTTCCACAAACGTGCACACGCTGCCGTCACACTGATTGCCCGTACCGAATACAGTCGTAAGTCCCTGATACTCAGCCGGAGCCGGGATCTCGACCTTCTCGTCCTCCGTTATAAGCCTCTTATACGTAACCTTCACATTGCTGATTTCGTAATCATCCGCAGTGTTGTCTACGAACACGCCCATATTTAGCTTGCCCTTCTCGGCTTTGGTCGGGAAATGCTCAAAGGTGTAAGGTGTCTTTGTCTTATTCGAACCGGTTGCCGAACCGTCTATTGTAACAGTGCTCGTCTTGTAGTTTATGGTTTCGGTTAATGTATGAGTTGACGGATATGTGAACTTACCCGTAACATTCAGACACTGTCCGCCGGTACTTTGAGCGCCGTCAAAGCCCTGCGAGCAGTCAACGATATCAATCTGCGTCCAACTCTGGTTAAGCTTTGCCAAAGCGAAACGCGATGTGTTAGCCTTGTTATCCTTTGTCGGCGTTTCCGCGTTAAGGTCAATATAACCGTGGCAATTCTGGGTGGCAAGCGCCTTGTTAACCGTAACATCATATGATACGGTAATAATATCCGACGAAGCGATTGACTCGTCCGCACCCGCCTGTTTTGCAAGCTCTATGAGATCGTATGTCTTATCTCCCGCCGAGGATTTTGCGCTGATACCAAGCTCCACCGTTTGGTCTACAAGCTTCTGCACCGTTATGTCAAGCGGCACGTCCTTGCCCGTAACACCCGTAATCTGTGTAACGCCGTTATCGGGCGATGTTACCGTCAGCTCGTCGCTCTCCGGCGTAATCTTGACGTCATATGTAATTCCGGACTCGCTCGCCGGAACGTTTTCGATTTTGGCGCTCGCAGTGGTTTCACCCGCCGGTACCGTTACGACAGCCGTCTTTATCTGCGCGCCGTTTCTTGAAAGCTTAACCTCAAAATTGCTGTCTGACGCCGCTGCCGCCGATGTTGTGACGGTCACGGGGATATTAAATACATTTTGCGTATCCGTTGTGGCGGATATCGTAACGGGTATATCCACCTTATCGCCGAACTTTGTCTCGGTATTTCTCGCGTAGAGAGTTACGGTCGTATCTATCGCCGGTTCGCCCGCCGCCGGACGCGTAATTGTCATTGATTTTCCGTCCCCCGACACGACCGCGTTTGGCGACGCGCTTACATAGTGGAACTCAACATTATTATCGCCCGACTGCGGAAGCGCGACGCTTGTGCTTGTTCCCGCCGGTACTGTGATTTTGTTGTTTGCCGCAATCTGCGCGTCAACCTCTTTCAGGTACTGATCGCCAAATCCCATAGGATCCCAGCTGTCTGCCCAGCCGCCGCAGGAAGCAGCCCAGTAGTTTCTCGGATTGAATTCGAGAATTTGCCATTCGTCAAGAACGGTACCCATACCCGATCCGCCCTCCGAAACGGGCTTATTCTTTATTCTCTTTGAATAGTCAACCGGCTTGCCGCTGCTGTTCTTTGTTCCGTATTCGTACAGTCTCGCAAGACCTTTCTCCGCCTCAAAGCGCGCCCAGCCGCTCGGCGCAAGCTTAAAGCCTGATTTTCCGACCTTTGCGGCGTCGTCCAATGTGGTGTTAAAGAATGTCGCCTGTGCATCCGCGCCCCACGGTCCGCCGAAATTCGATTCGCCGACATTTTCGCGCAGGTTGTACGCCGTACAGTTATAGAATAGGCATCCGTATTTCCTGTTTCTGTCTGTGTTAGGCGTAACTATGGGCGAACCGTAGGTTTTATCGCTCATACCCACTATGCCGAGCTTGCAGTTATCAAACACCGCCGTGGCGCTGCCGTAGATATAGTCCGTACCGCCTATAAGATCACAGTTCTTAAAATAAATTCTTCCGCCGGAGAAGAACACAGTGTCCTGATTGGCTCTTGCTCGCACGTTTTCAAGAATAATCTTGTCGCCGTTAATCGAGATGGCGTGGCCTCGCTCGTTAAATGCCGACGACTGCGCGAGAAACGCACTCTCGCCCGGCGTGAACTTCTTTCCGGCATTAACCGCCTCCAAATATTTCTTCTTGTCCACAACTCCGTTTGAGTCAAGAACAGCCGTCGGCTTTTCCCATGCCGTGTTTTCGTCACAGACCGAAAGCGCGTCACGCGTCGGCAAATCATACGATTCCGCAACGCCTGTAAGCCGATCCGCCTCCGGCGCGACATGCGCGGCCTTCTCGCCCTTCGTTACCATAACCGGTATACTGTTTACTATGTTAAAATCCTTTACCGTTATATTCGACGCGTTCTTGTTTATGCAAAGCGGCGCCATTCTGTCAAGCGCGGTGCCCGAACCGAGATGTGTATTGTTCTTAACGGTTTGTGTGTGCTCCTGCCCCTTCTTGTCCTTATACGTAAGGGTTGTGCCCGCGTTTATTACATCGCCTATATGATATTCCTTTCCGTCCGCGTCCTTTGGCGGATTTGCGTACCAGTCGATATTTTCGTTATAGTTTCCGTCAAGGTCGGTATCGCCCGCGCAGTAGCCCGTGCAATAGTACCAGTGAAGATCGACCTGTCCCTCCGTCCCCGGAGTCTGCTCGAACGTCAGATATTTTACGTCATCTATTCTAAGCTGCTCCTCGTAGTCGCCCGGATCAACGTCGATCGTCACGCGCTCGGACTCGCTCTGCGGGTTTATGGCCTTTGCGGCGGCATACGCCTCGCGTATAGTCTTATACTGCTTATCCGTTCCCACCGTAAGCGTGGTCGGTCCCGCCGCATGCGGCACCGTAACCTGCGTAAGCATTGTCGCCGCGATTGCCGCAACCGAAACCAACGCCGTAAGCTTTCTTGTTTTCACAAAATCTCCTCCTTTTATAAATGATAAAATAAATTAATTTTATTATACACCAATATATTCCGTTTGAACAGTTCCAATTTATCAAAATATTTGTATACCGGTCTATGCGCGGCTACAGCCAGCATCTCCATATTCGTTCCCACGCGGCTATGCCTTCCTTTATTTCGGATATTTTCATCTCGCCGAAACCGACCGTGTACGAATTGTCGCCAAACCTCGCTCTTGTCCTATCCGCGATACTGGAGCTTACGGGACTGAGCTTAACGCCGCCGTCCCGCAGTCGCTTGTTCGCAACGCTGCCCGATACGGGTATATCAAAATCCATACGGCAGAACATTCCCGCGTCGTCGCCCGCTATCCTCACGCGCTTTCCCAGCGCAGAGTCGTATACCGCGTTCCTGAGCACAAGCATCTTTTCACGGTATATGTTTTTCATATACCCGATATGCCGCTCGTAATAGCCCAAATCTATAAATTTCGAAAGCGTTACCTGCTCGATGCGCGAAACGCGGTTCGCGTAGAAGCGCTTGCGCTTAAACCACAGGGCGACAAGCTCCTCCGGCATAATGACATAGCCTATCTTCATCGACGGCGCGATTGTTTTGGAAAAGCTGCCGAGATATATGACGTTATGCCCACCCGAAAGCTCCCACAATGTCGTTTTCCTGCCGTCATACCTGTAATCGTTATCGCCCGAATCCTCGATTATATACCTGTCGTCCTTCGCCCACTCCACCAAAGCCCGACGCTTTTCGTCGCTTAGCGTAACTCCCGTCGGCAGCGCGTGCGTGGGCTTCTGGTAGAGTATTCCTCTCTTTATACCGCGAAGCTCCTCCAAATCTATTCCGTCCGCGCCGCTTGTTATATATACCGGCTTTATGTTTGTAGTCTCCGCCACACTCCTGACGCGGTAGTAATAATAGTTGTTCATCATCAGCCTGCCCTTATCGCACAGGAGCAAAAACAACTCGCGCAGTAAATCCTCCGCGCCGGGGCCTATTATGATCTGCTCGGTTTTGCATTTTATCCCTTGAGTGCGGAACAGCATACGCCGTATGCTCTTTCTGAGGCACCATTCCCCCGCCTTCTCGCCGTGCTGGAACAGCGCGTCGTTCTCCTTAACGGTGCGCTTTAAAAGCCGCGACCAGTCCGAAAACGGCAGCTTTGACGTCTCCACGCCGTTCGAGCTGAAATTATACAAATTACTTTTAAGCTCCCTGTGCTCCTCGTCCCACACATTCTCCGACGAAACATAGTAGCCGCTTCCGGGCTTTGAGATAATATATCCGTCCGCGAGCAGCTTGTGGTACGCCGTCTCCACCGTCCGTTCCGCCACGCCGAGCCGCTTGCTCATTACGCGCCGCGACGGGATACGCTCCTCCGGTATGAGATAGCCGTTTATAATCTCGTCCACAACATAGTCGTAAATCTGAATGTATATGGGCTTGTCGGAATTCTTGTCAATCCGCAAGGATCTCACCTCCCGCCCATTAAAATATCTTCTTATATATTATAGCACAGAAAAGCCACGATGTCAGCGGTCTTTTTTGCGCTATAATCCCGATATTTTACTCATTCGAAAAAATATTGTGCGCCGCCGTGATTTTTTATAAATGAACATTTACAAATATTTCACATAAATTTTCAAATTGTTAATGACATTTCCGTACAAATGTGATATAATGAATATGTTTATAATAAATATAAAATCAGGTTTTATGATTTATTATGAAGTATCTATGAAAGGATTACGCCTAATATGGGAACAGAAAACGATTACAGAGGCTTTTACGGAGACACGCAGCTGCTGTATGACAGTGTGCTGATTGAGCTTGTGTCGAGACTTAATATAATAAGAAAATACAAGGTGCTAAATAACGAGCGCGACCCGATTGAAAACATCAAAACGCGTATCAAATCGCCCGGCAGCATGATTGAGAAGCTGAAAAGCCGCGGAATTACGCCGATGGCGGAAAATATACCGGGTAACATCATGGACGCGGCGGGGGCGCGCGTTATATGCACATACATAGACGACGTGTATGAGGTGGCAAGGATTTTGGCGTCGCAGAAGGATATAAAGGTCATTGAGGTAAAGGACTACATAAAGGAGCCTAAACCGAGCGGCTACAGAAGCTATCACATGATAATAGAAGTGCCGATATACATAGGCGAGGAGTGCAGGCGCGTGTGCGCGGAGGTGCAGATACGCACGCTGTCAATGGATTTCTGGGCGAGTCTTGAACATCAGATACGCTATAAGCACGACATTCCCAATCAGGCGATAATCGCCTCGGAGCTTCGGCGCTGCGCCGACGAGGTAGCGTCGGTCGAGATGAATTTTCTGACCATACGCGATATGATTGCGGAAATGAAAAAGGAGGCTGACAACCAATGAGAATACTGCTTGCGGACGACGAAAAGGAGCTTGTACGGGCGCTCAGCGCAATTTTAAAATTTAACGGCTACGAGGTTGACTGCGTATACGACGGGCAGGCGGCATACGATGCCGCCGTAAACGAGGACTATGACGCGATGGTGTTTGACGTGATGATGCCGGGCATGAGCGGTATCGACGCAGTGCAGGCGCTGCGCGCGAAAAATATTGACACGCCTGTAATACTGCTCACCGCTAAGGCAGAGTTTTCAGACCGTATAACGGGGCTTGACGCGGGCGCGGACGACTATCTTACAAAGCCGTTTAACACGGGCGAACTGCTCGCCCGCATACGCGCGCTGCTTCGCCGCAACACAGAGATTAAGCACGACGTCATAACCTGCGGCAATATTACGCTCGTAAAGGAAACGCTGGAGCTTAAATCCGGCTCGGCGTCGTTCAGGCTCGCCACGCGCGAATACAAGGTGTTTGAGCTGCTCGCGTCAAGGCTCGGCACACCGATTTCCGAACAACAGTTCCTTGACCGTATTTTTGACGACGATGAAGAAGAAAAACAGGAGGGCGTTGTGTTTCTGTACATTTCCTATCTGCGCACAAAGCTTAACGCGATAGGCGCGAACATAAAGATACAGACAACCGAGGATAACAAATATGTACTGACAGAGGAATGAGTTACTGTTCAGCTATGAAGTGACAACTGCGCGTTATTATGCCGGTTACTTGCTCAATTACCAAAACCGGACGCGCAGTACTTTTTAACTTAGTCGGATAGGTGAACTGTGACAAGAATGACAGGAGGGCTTTTTATGCTAAGAACACTCCGGGCAAGAATTATATGGGCAACCTTTATCGCAATAGCCGCCGTGGTTTTCGCCATAACGGGCGCGGTAAATATTACAAACACCGTAATAATGCGCCAGCGCGCGGATAAAATGCTTGAAATGATAAGCAGCTTTAACGGAAATCTGCCCAAAAACCCTATTGAAATAGCGTCAAGGTTTAACTTTGAAGTGAATAACGAAACGCCGTTCCAAACTCGCTATTTCGTAATAAAAACCGACAAGGACGGAAATATGACCGAAACAATCACAAGCAATATCGCATCGGTCGGCGAAAAAGATATAGAGCGGCTGAATAAGCTGACGCGGTACAAGGAGGACGGGGACTACGGCTCCATTGCCGCGTACCGCTATCTTATACGCGACACGGAGGACGGGCGCATGGCGACGTTTCTCGACCGCTCGCAGGATCACGAAACGACAGCGCGGCTGCTTTTTATTTCCGTGATTATCGCGCTTATCGGCCTCGGATGTATAACCTGTCTGCTGATACTGCTTTCAAACCGCATCATACAGCCGTTTGTGCGCAATCAGGAAAAGCAGAAGCAGTTTATTACCGACGCCGGACACGAGCTTAAAACGCCGCTCGCAATAATACGCACAAACGCGGAGGTGCTCGAAATGTGCGGCGGCACAAACGAGTGGTTAGACAGCATAAAAAACCAGACGGAACGGCTGGACGGGCTTGTAAAGGGGCTTTTGCAGCTCACGAAAAGCTCGGAGATGCCCGGCGCGGGCGAGCACATACTTTTCCCGCTGAGCGCGGCGGTAAACGAGGTATCGCTCCCGTTTAAGACCATGGCAGAGCAGAAGGGTCATAAAATGCATTTTGACATAACGCCGGGGATAGAATATAAGGGTGACGCGCAGGCGATAAGCACGCTTGTTTCAATTCTTGTCGATAACGCGATTAAATACGCGTCCGACGGCGGCGAAATTTTCATTTCGCTCTCGCGCATGGGCAAAAACACAATGAAAACAGCAAAGCTCGTGGTTGAAAACGACACCGATATTTCCGACAGCGAGGACCCGAACCGGTTCTTTGAACGCTTTTACCGCTCGGAAGGCTCGCGCTCGCGTCAGACGGGCGGCTACGGCATAGGCCTTTCGGTGGCGCAGACGATAATAGAGAACCACAAGGGAAAAATTACTGTTTCAAAATCGGGAGGCAGAATAGCCTTCACGGTCATTTTATAAAAACAAAACACGGAATAAAACAAACACTGAAAGGAAGGATTAAAATGGTATATGTAATATTGGCGGACGGATTTGAGGAAATCGAGGCGATCGAACCGACGGACATTATGCGCCGCGCGGGGATAGAGGTCACGACGGTTTCGATAATGCCGCAAAAAAGCGTAAAGGGTGCGCACGGCATAACCGTTTGGGCAGACGCGTTAATGAGCGATATTTTACAAAACGGAGTCGCGCCCGACGACATGGATGTTCTCATGCTTCCGGGCGGCGAGGGACATGCTCTGCTCGATAAATGCAGCGAGGTCCACGCGCTTGTAAACGACGCGCTTATACGCGAAAAATATATCGCCGCCATATGCGCCGCGCCGTCCATTCTCGGCAAGAAACAAATTCTTTCGGGCAAGAGGGCGACCTGCTACCCCGGCTTTGAAAGCCTGTGCTACGGCGCGGAAATGACGGGCGAAAAGGCGGTCGTTGACGGCAGAATAATAACGGGACGCGGGCCGGGCGCGGCGTCGGATTTCGGCTTTGCGCTCGTGACGCTCCTAAAGGGCAAAGATACGGCGGCACAGCTTAAAGAAGCAATGCAGTATAATGACAGATAATAAATCAGAAATACGCGCCGCCGCCAAATCGGCGCGGCGCGCGCTCACATCCGACGAGATACGCGATAAGAGCTTATCGATATTTAACAATCTACTGTCCCTCCCCTGCTTTATAAACGCCGAAACGGTGATGATATACATCTCCGCCTTTAACGAGCCGGACACCTCGGCAATCATTAAATATCTGCGCGATAACGGCAAAAAAATCGTTGTGCCCATAAGCAATACAAACGATTATACAATAACGCTGTCATACCTCCCGCGCTCCGACAAGCTCAAAAGGGGCGCCTACGGCATACCGGAGCCGGTATCCTGTGTAAAAGCGGATATTAACGACATTGACGCAGCGCTTATACCGGGCGTCGCGTTCGACGCTATGGGAGGAAGAATGGGCTTCGGCAAAGGGTACTACGACAGATTTTTAGAGCGGTTTTCCGGTACAAAAATCGGCATATGCTATGATTTTCAAATATTTGACCGAATACCCGTCCTGCCGCATGATGTATCTATGGATATTATTATAACCGAAAAGAGGATTTACAATGATTTTTGACACCCACGCTCATTATAACGACAGCCGTTTTGACTCCGACCGCGACGAGCTTCTAAGTTCAATGAACGCCGGAGGGGTCGGGCTTATAATGAACGCCTGCTCGAACCTTGACGAAATACCGGATATAATTGCCATGTGCGAAAAATACCCGTTCATGTACGGCGCGGTCGGAATACATCCGGAGGACGCGGCCGGAGCCGGCAGCGACTATCTTTACAGACTGCGCGAATACGCTAAGCATCCTAAAATTAAGGCGATAGGCGAAATCGGGCTTGACTACTATTGGACGACCGAAACCAAAGCAGAGCAGCAGAGGATTTTGGGAGAGCAGGTGGATCTCGCCCGCGAGCTGGGACTGCCGGTAATAATACATGACCGCGAGGCGCACAAGGACTGCCTCGATATACTCCGCGCCCACAGGGCGGACGAATGTGGCGGGGTTTTCCATTGCTACAGCGGCAGTGCCGAGATGGTGCGCGAGATTACGGACGGGCTTGGAATGTACATAGCGTTCGGCGGGTCGTTAACCTTTAAGAACGCGAAAAAGCCGCGCGAGGCGGCAATGGCTGTGCCGTCAGACAAACTGCTTATCGAAACGGACTGTCCGTATATGACGCCCGTGCCGTATCGGGGCAAGCGCAACAGCTCGTTATATCTTACCGAGGTGGTAAATATGCTCGCGCAGCTGCGCGGTATGGCGCCGGAGGAAATTGAACGTATCACGGAAGAAAACGGAAGGAGACTTTTCAAAATCAGTGCTTAATCTAATTATTGACGGCGCCGCGAGGCTGGGCGTGCGGCTCACCCGCGAACAGGCGCGGCAGCTTGCAGCGTATAACGACATATTAACAGAGCGCAATAAGGTCATGAACCTGACGCGCATAACCGAGCCGGCGGACGTCCTAAGCAAGCATTTCTTAGACAGCCTCACCCCCATTCTTACCGGTCACGTTAAAGGCAGGGTAATAGACATTGGCACGGGCGCGGGCTTTCCCGGTCTTGTGCTCAAATGCGCTATGCCCGAAATCGAGCTTACGCTGCTCGACTCGCTTAATAAGCGCGTACTGTTTCTACAGGACGCGGCGGCCGCTATGGGTATCGTGGACGGAATACATTTCATACATTCGCGCGCGGAGGAGCTTGGGCTTTTATGCGAACACCGTGAAAAATACGATACCGCCGTATCCCGCGCGGTCGCGAATATGCGCGTGCTTGCGGAATGGTGTCTGCCGTTTGTAAAAACGGGCGGATACCTTTTGGCGTTAAAGGGGCCGCTTGCGGACGACGAGCTTTACTCTGCCGGCGGCGCGATAAGCGCGCTCGGCGGCAAGGTCGAGGATGTGCTAAAGTGCGACATTCCGTTTACGGATATGGAGCATAAAATAATTGTAATAAAAAAAATGCGACGCACTCCGACGGTTTTTCCCAGAAAAGGCAAAAATGCATCGAAAATACCGGCTGAAGCCGTCGTAAAACGGAAATAAACCTCAAAGCGTGCCGACTGCTGTCGGACGCTTTTTCTTTACATCGTGGTAATTTATGCTATAATTGTATTTGTAAGACAGGCATTACAGATACAGGCGGCTTTGCCGCCACCCCCAAACCTAATTTGTCTTACACCTTCCACCACCGAGGGCGCGGCGGAGCACAATCCACTCCGCCGCCTTCCCTTTGCAAATAAAAATCCGGACAAATTCATAGCCGCAAAGGGATTTGAATTTGTCCCGCTAAAAACTTTCAAGGGTGAAACATATGACAGACAACAGTAACAGAATAAAAAACATACCGCTCAAAAACATTCGTCCCAATCCGGAGCAGCCCAGAAAATACTTCGATCCCGACGCCATGGACGCCCTGACCGACTCCATAGAGCGCTACGGCGTGCTGTCGCCCATAACGGTGCGCGAATACAGCGAGGGGCAGTATGAGCTCATATCGGGCGAACGCCGCTACCGCGCGGCGTACAGCGCCGGGCTTGTGGATATTCCGTGCATTGTAATAGAGGCCTCGCGTTCGGACTGCGCAATCCTCTCGCTGCTGGAAAATCTGCAACGGGAGGACCTGTCCTTTTTGGAGATTGCCGAAAGCTATAAGGAGCTTGTTAAAAAGGAGGGCTATACCAGCCGCGACCTCTCGCGCAAGCTCGGCGATAAGCCGTACGAGGTAAAGGAACGTATCAGCCTTATGCGGCTCGATCCCATCGTCCGCAAATACATACGCAGCTTCAGACTGACCGAACGCCAGGCGGCGGCGCTGCTTAAAATACACGACAAGGAGCAGCAGATTGAGGCGGCGCGGCAGATTTGCGAAAACTCGCTCAATGAGCGCGACACGATAAAGTTTATAACGGAGCTTATAAAAACAGACGATGACGTGAACGTGCATATAAACAAAATACGGGATATTAAAATACTGCGCAACACGCTTTCGGACGCGGTAAGTCTCATACGCCGCAGCGGGATAAACGCCGAATATTCCGAATCCGTGACCGACAACGGTCAGGAATTTACAATTATTATTAATAATTAACCTTTACAAATCACAGGTTGTGGTGTATAATAGTTTCGTTCAATATAGCCTAAGGCGGCTGCAAATTCGTGTTGACGGCCGCTCATTGGCGTAATAAAACGAAAGGACATTCCGCAATGCGAAAGAAAAACAAAAGAATTGTGGTAAAGGTAGGCACCTCCACGCTTACATATGATACGGGGAAAATAAATTTCAGACAGATCAACGCTCTCGCCCGCGTTCTGTCGGATTTACGAAATCAGGATTATGAGGTAATACTCGTCTCCTCCGGCGCAATCGGGGTTGCGATGGGTAAGCTTGGGCTTGAACGCCGTCCGAAGGACACAAAGGTGAAGCAGTCGCTCGCGGCGATAGGCCAGTGCGAGCTGATGTCGCTGTACGACAAAATGTTTTCCGAATATCACAACACGGTCGCGCAGATACTTCTGACCCGCTCCGACGTCGATATCGAAAAGAGAAAAAATCATACGATAGATACATTTAACACCTTGCTTGATATGGGCATAATACCCATTGTAAACGAAAACGATACCGTGTCGGTCGAGGAAATAGAGTTCGGCGACAACGACAGTCTTTCGGCGATAGTCGCGCGGCTTGTGGGCGCGGATTTGCTCGTGCTGTTTTCGGATATTGACGGTCTTTATGACTGCGACCCGCACACGAACCCCCGCGCTCAGCTCATTTCCCGCGTCGAGGATATTTCCGCCGTCGAATCCAACGCCGGCGGCGCGGGTTCAGGGCTCGGCACCGGCGGTATGGTGACAAAAATCGAAGCGGCAAAAATTGCCAATGATGCCGGAATAAGTATGCTCATAGTAAACGGCACGAATATAGAAGCGCTCTACGACATTATAGACGGCAAAAAAATAGGAACGCTTTTTAAGGCGTATTAACGTATAATTCTCTTTATGACCGCGCATACTACAGACAGGCCATAGTTGTAAGAGGAAATTATATGAGCAAACAAAAAATCGATAATGACGCTGTATTTAACAGCATGGAATTCGGGCTTGGCGACAACGCCGTTTTGCACACTGAGACCACGGGGCTTATCCCGTTCGCGCCCGAAAACGAGGCGCAGCTGCGCTCGTATAAGGAGATTGACAAGTACAGACAGCAGCCGATTGCGCCAAAAAAATGAGGTTCAGCGTGAACCTCATTTTTTATATGCCGCTGCAATGACATAGCCCGCCGGCGCTTTTATATCGCATATATTATATTCGTCATTTCCTACGCGGCATATATTACCGCATACGTCATAGGTATCAAAGCCTATCGCTATGCCGCGTCCGTCCGCCTTGGCAACAGCCTCCTTCCGCGCCCATATGCGCGTAAATCCGCCGCGCCCGCACTCGGCTTTTTCCAATTCGGTATAATATCTTTTTGCAATCCTTTGATTATCACCCGCCGCCTTCTGTATGTCCACGCCGCATCTGCGCCGTGACAGCATACACACCGCCTTTGTGCCCGAATGTGACAGGCTCATATATACCCCGCTCTGCCCCGCAAGCTCCGGCTTGCCGTTTTTGTCGGTTCTAACCGACGCGGGAAGGACGTAATCCGGCATACACCGCCTTATGGCATGGATTAGCATGAGTTCCGCGCCGATTGAGCACAGCCGCGCCCCGCGCGGCTTTAAGCTGCTAAGTCGCTGTTTTCGGTACTCCGAAAACAGCGACATATCCAAACCGTCGTCAATACCCGAAATATCGCAGACGCATATATAAAAATCCTCCGTGCGGTACTCGTCTATTTCGTATTTATCTTCGTCCGTCATCACTTAACCCATGCCTCCCATGCGTAGTCCTCCTTGTCAGGAAGCATATAGTCCTTTGTGTATTCGAGCGCGAATATGGTATTTAAACACCACTGCGCGGCAAAGTTTGTCATAATCCAGAACATTTCTTTCAGCTCTCTATTATTGAAATAGTTCTCGACGATCTCCGTATCGAAGCCCTCGTCCTTGTGCTCGCCCGCAAGCGAGTGAATAAGCACCTGCCATACCTGATACGCAAGCTTTTCGTCCTTTAGCTCGTGCGCGGCATACGCCGCCACTCCCGCCGCCATGTACGGATATTCAAAGCCCTTTCCGTCCGTGAGTCCGTTTGTAAGCCTTGACTTTTCCTCCTTGGGCAGGTAGTAGAACGCGCCGTACTCGACCACCATCCGCTTGAACTCCTCGTCGTCCATGAGGTCGGCAAGCTCAATCCAGGTCTGCGGCCCGCCCATGCATACAACCAGATGCGAACCGCCCGCCGAATTTTCGCCGATATAGCCGAGATGCCCCGTATACGGGTCATATTCAAAGTTCGAGCCGGAAATAAGTCTCAGCGGAGCTTTTTTCAAATCCTCTATCCCCACCTTAATCTTGTCCCGATACTTGGTATTGGCGTTTCTTTCCCACTCCACATACCAGTTCGAGCAATAGCTCGACCAGTCGGGGCCGGTTCTCGCGTGGGTGGGCAGCTTCATTTCCTCTTTCTTATAGAAGAATTTAAGCGGGTCGTACTCGCCTATCGTTGAGAAGTCCGCGTCGAGCACGTCGTCAAACACATCGCCTATCCTCGCGTCGCCGCCCATGAGATAGTAAAGCGCTCTGTGATGTCCCGCCATGCCCACGCGCGGCTCGTTGCAGGAATCGCCCCAATGAATAACATTATGGCGGCTGCCCAGCCCCTTTTTGTCGCCTATATGATAGGTGTCAACGTCGGCGGCATGGCGGCTCATCGCCTCCGCAAAATCAAATATATCGCCTCTGCCGGAGCGCAAAAACGCGTACCACAGCCATAACGTCGGCAAAAGCTCCGTATTCTGCCACGCGTAGCCGCCCATGTCATAGCGCCAGTCGTGACGGCCGAAATCATAGGTATGCATAATATCTCCGAAATTGTACAGTCCGTACCAGTGACGCTGCTCCACCTCGTCCATATAGAATTTTACGCATTTATCAAGCTCTTCCTCAACCCACCTCTTAAGCGGCGTCGAGCGGTCGGGCAGCGAGAACGCGCCGAGCACATTCGTATCCCTGTAGTATTCCGGCTCGCATATAAGAACGGGCGGGCGCGATACGCAGTCGGCATTCGCCATGATAAGCTCGTCTGACGGGGTCCCGTCATATACATATATCGCAAGCTCGTTGGTCGAAGCGACGCCCACGGGGTCGCTTCCGAGCCACGGGAAGCCCTCGTAGAAGGTCTGGTCGTGCGACACCGTATCATAATGCCGCATATCGAGCGGCTCGGCGTCGGTCGGATGAATCCATGCCGTAATGGTGCCCTCGTCCGTGGAAAGTCCTTCCGCGTTTATCGCCGACGGCGCTTTCTCGTAGAAATGCCTCATGCCCACGGCAAATCCGCCCGTCTCGTCGCCGGCGTACATAAAGCCCTTGGCGCGTCTGCCGAAGCTCGCGTTTATGTACGCGACATTGGCGGGCGCTGTTTTCTTCCTGACAATAAAACTGTCCGGAGTTAACTGTATGTACTTAAAGCTGTCCCATACGGTAACGTTTTCAAGCTGGTCCGCGCAATGCTCTCCGTTTCTTGAGTCTATAGCCGTATTTATGTCAACCGTTTCGCCGCGAAGCTGCGCCTTATACAGCTCCTTTCCTATCCAGGGCCGCCATATGTTTAGAATTTGCAGCGGCTCATGGAACACGCCGTAATCACCGGCAATCTTTATTCTTCTGTTAAAGCAAAGCCCCGTCATTTTGCGTCTTACATCTACCGCCACGCCGCCTATCAAATCGGTCGCGACGTCGCCGTCATATATAAAGGTATGCGTCATGGCTATCTTTCCCGACTGATGATACAGAGTAAACCGCACGATAAACTGCAAAAATCGGCTGCCGTCCTTTGCCGTATGCGTGCCCTTAACGCGCACCACCGTTTTCATCCAGCTCTTGTACTCAACGGCACATTCCGACACCTCGCCGTAATAGGGTACGTTTCTCTTTACCTCCGTCCCGTCCTCGACGGTTATCAGCGATTTTACGGCTCTTATGCCGATCGTCACGCCGTTCGCCTCAAACAATATGCCGCCGCTTTTATGGAATACGGCGTCATAGCTTCCGTTGTTTACCGTGATTGTGTCGCTTGTCTCCCTGACGGGCATATCCGGCTTCATCTTCGGTATACCCTTTCTTACCGTTACCGGCGCGTCGCGCAAATCCGCCGTGACCGACGTCCATTTTACGCTGCCGTCGTTCCAGTACGCGATGGGATGGTTCTCCGCCGTAACCGCTTCGCCGTCCTGGAGTATGTCAAGGCTGTCGTTTACAGTTATCTCGCCGCGCCTATGCGGAACGCCGAAGGTTATATATCCGCCTCTGCGCCTGCTGTCAAGCCAATTCATTTTTATATCATTCATCGCGCTTTCACCTCTTTATAGTATATATTGTAATTCTATCACAAATAATCCGTAAATTCAATACAATAAACAGGAATTTTGCACAGTTTTTTCCGGTGAAAATCTTGTGATATTGGCGTAAAGGACTTGAAGCCGCCGTAAATATATGATAAAATAAAAAAAATGAAAAAATTGCAGCCTTTTCGGGTTTTCAAAAGTATTATATATAGAAACACACGAACGGAGGGAGTTATAATGAAGAAAATTATTTCGGCAGCGCTCGCCGCGGCGGTAACAATAAGCTCAACGTCAGCGTTTGCGGCATTTTCGGATGTATCGGAATATACGGCGGCGTATACGGCTATAAATGAGCTGGAACAGCTTAAAATAATCGACGGCGACGAGAACGGTAACTTCAATCCGCAGCAAAGGCTCACAAGAGCGGAATTTGCAAAGCTGGTGGTTATGGCTTTGGGCGAGGAGGACGTCGCGCGGGCGCTTACGTCAACATCGTTTGAGGACTGCGCCGGCCACTGGGCGGCGGGCTATATCGAAACCGGAGTCGCCGACGGATTTATAAACGGCTACAGCGATACCGAGTTCGGGCCGGACGATGTCCTTACATATGCGCAGGCGGTAAAAATGCTTGTCACGGCCATAGGCTATTCGCTGTATGCCGATAATCAGGGCGGCTGGCCCGCAGGCTATCTTACACAGGGCGCAAGGCTCGGTATTACCGCGCGCGTATCGGCGTCAAACGATACCGCTCTGACACGGGAGGCAGCGGCGGTGCTTATAGATAACACAATAAAAATACCGCTATGCGTCGCAGCCCACACATACGGGACGACCACCTATAGCATCAAGGACGGCCGCGAAGGTCGGGATTACGAAACGCTGCTCACAGACCGACATGACACGTATATCGTAAACGGCAAGGTTACGGAAACCCGAAGCATGAACAAAGGACTGGGCAAGGACGAGGTCACATATCAGGTGGAAATGTCGGATAATTTTGACGGTAAGGCATATAATAAAACCACCGAGCCGGTTCGGATGAATGTCGGCAGCACCGACGCAAAGGAGCTTCTGTTCTATTATACCGAGGCGATCGTGCAAAAGGACAGAACGACCGATGAATACAAAATCCTCACAATTACAGCAAAATAACCGATAAAGACGGCAAAAGCCGTCTTTATTTTTACGTTGGAGACAGGAATATTTTAACGTTAGCACTTGAAAATTTCCTGATTTGAAGGTATAATATATAATAGATTAATTTTTATTTATATATGAAAGGTAATTACAATATGAAAGAATTTAACTTATTAAGACAAAATGACCCTGAGGTATATGCCGCGGTCATGGACGAGGCCAACCGTCAGAAGAATAAAATCGAGCTTATCGCCTCGGAAAACTTTGTGTCCGAAACGGTGATGGAGGCAAACGGCACACCGCTTACAAACAAGTATGCCGAAGGGCTTCCGGGCAGACGTTATTACGGCGGCTGCGAGTATGTAGACGTTGTGGAGAATATCGCAAGGGACCGCGCAAAGGCGCTTTTTAACGCAAAATATTCAAACGTTCAGCCACATTCGGGCGCGCAGGCGAACATGGCGGTATTTTTCGCGCTTCTCACACCGGGCGATACCGTTCTTTCGATGAGCCTTGACCAGGGCGGTCATTTAAGCCACGGCTCGCCGGTCAATATGTCGGGTAAGTATTTCAATATTGTGCCCTACGGCGTGACGAGGGATACAAATACCATAGACTATGACGAGGTGCGACGCCTTGCGCATGAGTGCAAGCCGAAGCTTATTCTTGCCGGCGCGTCGGCGTATCCGAGAGTGATTGACTTTGAGAAATTCGCCGAAATCGCAAAGGAAGTCGGGGCATATTTCATGGTGGATATGGCGCATATCGCGGGGCTTGTGGCAGCGGGCGTCCATCCGTCGCCCATGCCGTATGCGGACGTTGTGACGACAACGACGCATAAGACATTGAGAGGGCCCAGAGGCGGACTTATTCTTACAAACGACGAGGAACTTTCAAAGAGGATAAATAAGGCAGTGTTCCCCGGAATACAGGGCGGCCCGCTCATGCACACAATAGCGGCAAAAGCCGTATGCTTCGGCGAGGCGCTGAAGCCGGAGTTTAAGGCGTATCAGCAGCAGATTGTAAAGAACGCGCAGGCGCTCGCGGCGCAGCTGCTTCGCGAGGGCTTCAAGCTTGTATCGGGCGGCACGGACAACCATCTCATGCTTGTTGACCTCACGCCGATGAACGTTACGGGCAAGATAGCGGAGCGTCAGCTGGACGAGGTCGGCATCACATGCAATAAGAATGCCATCCCGTTCGATAAGGAAAGTCCGTTTGTTACAAGCGGTCTCCGTTTGGGAACGCCGGCAACGGCATCGCGCGGCTTTACGGAGGATGACATGGTTGAAGTGGGTAAGCTTATAGGCATGACAATAAAAGACTTTGAGGGCAACAAGGACGAGGTTAGCGAAAGGGTTGCGGCTCTGTGCAAAAAGCACCCGCTATATGCGTAATTGATTTGTCCTCCCGTATTTAATCGAAAGGATAATAAATATGGATTTCAAAGAACACATCATAGAAAAACTCACAGAACTGACCGGTCTCCAAACGGCGGATGTGGCAAAGGCGGTTGAAACGCCGCCGGACGAGAAGCTTGGCGATCTCGCATTCCCCTGCTTCCCTTTGGCAAGGGTGCTTCGCAAGGCTCCGCCGCTTATCGCAAAGGAGCTTGCGGCGCAGCTTTCATCGGACGAGCTTATATGCCGTGTAGATGCGGTTGGCGGCTATCTCAATTTCTTTTATAACCGCGCGGCGTTTATTGAAAACACCGTTAAAGCGGCCCGGTCTGCCGGTGAGGACTGGGGCAGATCGGATATTGGCAAGGGCAGGACTGTACTTGTCGAGTATTCGTCCCCGAATATTGCAAAGCCGTTCCATATAGGGCATCTGTTCTCCACGGCTGTGGGGAATTCGCTCGCAAAGATTTATAAATTCCTCGGCTATAACGTTCTGTCGCTTAACCACTTGGGCGACTGGGGAACGCAGTTCGGTAAGCTCATAAGCGCGTACAAGCGCTGGGGCGACCGCGAGCTTATAGAAAAGGACCCGATAAATGAGCTTTTAAAAATATATGTAAGGTTCCATGAGGAGGCGGAAACCCAACCGGAGCTTGAGGACGAGGCAAGAGAGTATTTCAAAAAACTTGAGGACGGGGACGGGGAAACCACCGCGCTGTGGAAGTATTTCAAGGATTTGAGCTTAGTTGAATTCAAGCGCGTATATGATATGCTCGGCGTCGAATTTGACTCATATAACGGCGAGGCGTTCTATTCGGATAAAATGGACGAGGTCGTGGAGCTTCTCCGCGCTAAAGGGCTTTTAGTCGAAAGCGACGGCGCGCAGGTTGTGGACCTTTCCGACCTCAATATCCCGCCCTGTATAATTCTCAAGTCGGACGGCGCGACAATTTACGCCACCCGCGATATTGCGGCGGCGCTCTATCGCCACAGGACATATAACTTCGATAAGAATATCTATGTCGTGGGACTGCCGCAGGCGCTTCACTTCAGGCAGATTTTTGAGGTTATGAAGCGAGCGGGCTGGGAGTGGAGCAAGGGCTGCGAGTACGTGGGCTTCGGGCTTGTAAAGCTGCCGGGAAAAGCGATGTCAACGCGTCATGGCGACGTCGTGTTCCTTGAAGACGTTCTTAACGAGTCAATCGAAAAGACAAAGGAGATTATCATAAACAACGGCTCGTCCGTAGACGATATAGACGACGTATCAAAAAAGATTGGTATAGGCGCAATTCTATATACCTTCCTCAAAAATTCCCGCGAAAAGGATATTGTGTTCTCATGGGATACAATGCTCGACTTCGACGGTGACTCCGCGCCGTACTGTATGTACGGCTATGCAAGAGGAAGGAGCATACTCCGCAAAGCCGGAGATATCGATTACAGCAATGCCGACCTGTCTCTGGCCGTGTCAGACGACGCGTATACATTGGTAAAGCTGCTTAACGGATTTGGCGGCGCCGTTACGGACGCGGCGGAAAGAAACGAGCCGTTCTATGTGAACCGCTATGTCACCAATCTGGTTAAAGCGTTCAATAAATTCTACAACACAAATCCGATAATGAAATCGGGTGTGGACGAGGAAACAAAGAAAGCGAGACTTGCCATTGTGGACGCGGTCTGCACCGTTATAAAGTCAGCGCTTGCGTTGCTCGGCATTTCCGTTGTGGAAAGCATGTGAAATTATTATGTAAACCGTCTGCTCCGCAGACGGTTTTCCTTTTCTCCGATGATTAGGAAACAGTACCTGTGACGGTGATTATTGTCACGCCCGGGCCCGCGCTTGTCGCGGCGGCGACAGGTATCTGAAGTGAACTGCTTATGCTCGGAAGCGTAAGTGTATTCGGAGGCGCAATGCTGTAATCGGAAGATGCTACCGGTGTTGTTACGCCGTCTACCGTATACGATACGCTTGTTACATTGAACTCTGTCGGTAACTCGTCTACAAGGCTTATAGCCTCTACCGCTTCCCCGCCCGTGTTTACCATAGTGAAGGTGTAGGTCAGCTCATCGCCCGATATAACCGAGGTTGCGCTCGCTGCTTTGACTATGGCTATTGACGCGAACGACTCCGGAGTAATGGTCGCGGTTGCGGTATCGCTAATTAAAGCGCCCGCTGCCGAGCCTGAATTTGCGAATGCGGTTACAGTGTTTTCAACGCTGTCCATCTGGTTGTCGTCAAGTGTGGCGGCATATACGATGACAAGATTATCTCCCGGTGCAAGCGGCTCCGTAACGGTGAATTTCACATCAGTTGCCGTTGCGGTATCCGTGCCGGTAACCTCCGCTCCGTTAATATAGAAGATTGCGGAGTCCGCAACATAGGCAAGCGGTGCCGTCATTGTTCCGGGCTGCGTACCGAGATTATCCGTAACCGATACGTTATAAAGTGTGCCCGCGCCCGTGTTTTCAACCCTTACAACATATGACGCGTTGCCGCCCGGTCTTACTGTGTCTGTAACAGCGGTCTTGGTAATATCAATTACATACTCGTCGGCAAGTGTCGTGCTGGTCTGGTTCGAGAGCACTGTCGCTGTCTCACCGTTTCGGCTATAGCTCAGCTGCGCTCTGTTTAATAAATTGGTTGCCATAAAAATTTCCTCCTTCTTTTTAAAAGGCTTTTTACCTTTTTCGATATATACTATGCCGATTTCCGATTATGTGTGAAAAAGTTTAATTTATGCTTGAATATTTTATGTAAATGTGATACAATGTGCTTAACAAGGGTAAAAGGAGTTGATTTTTATGCGTTTTGATTATAGGATGGGAAAAGAGGCCACTTTCAATGACTGGGTTGATGAAGGTACCGCTAAAGCGCGTATGATTATCGAAAGTCTGGATAAGCCCTGCGAAAACGAGGACAATAATAAAGACCGGTCCGAGGCATGCGAGAAATGATAACTGCGCGTTATTCTTCTTCGATCAGCCAAACCGGACGCGCTTATTCGCAAACAGTGTTTGGCAGACTTTAACATATCCGGAATAGTGAACTTTAACAAAAAAATCCGTATCGGAACAGATTTCCCGATACGGATTTTTACTTGCAAATATTACTGATTGTTCGAGCAATCCTCGATTTCGAGCATTGCGTCCTTTCTTGAAAGGCTTATCTTGCCGCTCTTCTGGTCAATATCCATAACCTTAACAATCATAGTGTCGCCTTCCTTGCAGACGTCCTCAACCTTATCAACGCGCTTCATATCGAGCTTTGATATATGGCAAAGACCGTCCGTACCCGGAAGAATTTCAACAAACGCGCCGAATGAAGTAATCGTCTTTACAACGCCCTTATAAATTCTGCCGATTTCCGGTTCCTCTATAATCAGCTCTATCGCCTTCTTCGCCGCGTCGCCCGCGCTCTGTGTCTCTGCGAAGATGCGGATCGTGCCGTCGTCCTCAATATCGATCTTAGCGCCCGTGTCGGCCACTATACCCTGGATAACCTTGCCGCCCTGACCGATTACGTCGCGGATCTTATCCGGATTGATCTTCATTGTCATTACCTTCGGAGCAAACTCCGAAAGCTCCTCGCGCACGGCGGGTATTGCCTTTAGCAGCACATTATCGATAATATAATACCGCGCGTCCCTTGTCTTTTCGAGGGCTTCCTTAATTACCTCGTAGGGCAGACCGTCATTCTTTATGTCAACCTGAATTGACGTGATACCCTTCTTTGTACCTGCCACCTTGAAGTCCATCTCGCCATAGAAGTCCTCAAGTCCCTGTATATCAACCATCGTTGTGAAACCTTCATCGGTTGTGATAAGTCCGCATGAAATACCCGCTACCGGAGCCTTGATCGGAACGCCCGCCGCCATAAGAGCAAGCGTTGAACCGCAGACCGAACCCTGTGATGTTGAGCCGTTTGACGAAAGCACCTCCGACACGCATCTTATTGCATACGGGAACTCATCCTCTGACGGAAGCACCGGAACAAGCGATTTTTCCGCCAACGCGCCATGTCCTATTTCACGTCTGCCGGGACCTCTTGACGGTCTTGTCTCGCCCACCGAGTATGACGGGAAGTTGTACTGGTGCATATATCTCTTTGTCTCCTCAAGTCCCAGTCCGTCAAGACGCTGCGCCTCGGAAAGCGGAGCGAGAGTAGCGACTGTAAGAACCTGCGTCTGTCCGCGCGTGAACATTCCCGAGCCGTGAACTCTCGGGAGGAGGTCAACCTCCGCGGCAAGCGGTCTGATTTCGTTAAGACCTCTGCCGTCAACACGTCTGCCCTCATACAGCCATGCCCGTACTATTTCCTTCTGCATCTTGTACAGGATTTCTTCAAGCTGCTCCGCAATGTCGGGATACTCCTCCGACATCGTTTCGATAATCCTGTCCGTAATAACGCCTATCCTCTCGTCGCGGATATTCTTATCGTCGGTATCTAAAGCATGCTGAATGTTCTCGTATTCTGCCGCCTTTATCGCGTCATATATCTCATGGTTTATATCATGCGCCTCATATGACATTTTCTCCTTGCCTATCGCCGCCTTGATTTCCTCAATGAACGCGCACATCTCCTTTATTACGCCGTGAGCGTATATAAGGCCGTTGAGCATTACGTCCTCGGGAACCTCGTTGGCGCCCGCTTCAATCATGACAATCTTTTCCGCTGTGCCGGCGACGGTAACATGCATCTGTGACTCCGCCCTTTCGGCAAGCGTCGGGTTTATGAGATAATTGCCCTCCTTGTCGAGGCCGAGCCATACCGCCGCGACAGGGCCGCCCCACGGAACGTCCGAAATCGAAAGCGCTATTGACGTGCCCAAAAGTGCGCAGATACCCGGGTCGTTATCCTGGTCATCCGAAAGCACGGTTGCCACGACCGACACATCATTTCTCAAATCCGCCGGGAAAAGCGGTCTTATCGGTCTGTCTATCATACGCGACGTCAATATAGCAGCCTCCGTCGGCTTGCCCTCGCGCTTTGTGTATCCACCGGGTATCTTACCCACCGAATACAGCTTTTCCTCAAAATCTACCGAAAGCGGGAAGAAGTCCACTCCCTCTCTCGGCACACGCGAAGCAGTAACGTTTGTCATTACAACCGTGCCGCCGTAGCGAACAACACAATGCCCGTTTGCGAGCTGAGCCATTTTACCGGTCTCCACAACCACCTTGCGTCCTGCAAATGTGGTTTCAAATGTTCTGAAATTGTTAAACATATCTATAATCCTTTCTGTTATTTGTTTTACGGCTGCCGCGAAGATATGCTTAGCAGATAAATACAGACAGCAGCCTCCGATGTGTCCCAAACGATGCCTGTCCCAATCTGCCGTCTCTATTTATATGCTAAGTAACATAACCCTCGTAGCACAACCATTTATTAGTATACCATACTGTCCGCAATATTTCAAGCATTTTGTAAAAAAAATACCGCTCTTAAATATATTTACTTGCTTCTTTGATGCTTAACCCGTCCATTTTGTCTCTATGTTTATTTATAAATCCTTTTACAAATTCGGGATTGGTTTTTGAGTAATCTCTTAATGCCCAGCCTATTGCTTTATTTATAAAGAACTCATCACTGCCAAAGCTATTTACTGTAATTTGTTCTAATAATTCCTTATCTGTTTTATCTTTTAATCCAAGCTGATGCTCTATTGCGGTTCTTTTAAGCCAAATATTTTCATCTTTAGACCAAGCAATCATCAAATCCTTAACTCTTGAATCTCTTAATCCTATATCTCCAATTACCTTACATAAAGCATCTATTGTATCCCACCAAGGTTTTGTAATTATATAATTTTTAATTTTTGGTATATCTTCAAAAGATATATATTGTTTTACCGCAAGAAGATAATCATAAACTAAATATTGAAACTCTCTGTGTCTATCGCCATAACATTTATCCAAAAAATTCCAATCTACCACTTTCGATTTCTTTTCCGACTTGATAAAGTCATTGTAAACCTCTTTCCTTTTAGGAGCGGGAAGTCCGTAAAAATCAAAAAAATTTCGCATATACTTAGACATAGCAATAGCATTTTCTTTATCTTCTCTTGATTGAAATATCTTTTTAATTTCCAAATATTTATCCATAATTCCAAATCCTTTACAAACCACGGTTTGTCACTTCGTTCCATTTTAAAATGATGTTCAAATAATTTCCATCACGTCCATAGTACGGTAATAAACATAGTATTACTTCATATTTTGGATTTCATCTACTTTTTGGCAAGGAAGAAAAATCTACGAAATTTAAATATATACTCACCGTTTTCCTGACTTGTATAAACCTCAGCAGCGCGGACGGCTATTTCCGCTTCAAGTTTCTTCGCGTTTTCAGCGTCCAAAACATTAAGATAAGGACGCAGATTTGTTCCCTTTATCCATTCGACCATTGCCTCTACGGAAGGCATACGATGATAATATACGGTCTCCCATATGTCAAAAGCATTCGTGCACGAAGCGAGTATATTAAAATATTCCTCCTGCGGCAGAGTGGCGATAGTTCTGATTTACTTACCGGCAAATCCCCAGCGCGGGTCGGACAGAACCTCGTTTTCAACCACAAACAGCGGCTCTTTATAATTCATCGGTATTTGCACAGCCAGTACGCCGCCATCGTTCAGTTTGCCGAACAGCTCGGGAATAAGAGTCTTGTGGTCGGGAACCCATTGAAGGCAGGCGTTGGAGAATATGACATCATAGTTTCCCAAATTTTCCATATCCGCAGTAATATCTAATAATTTGAATTCTATATCCGTACATGATGCTCTCGCTTTTTCTATCATCTCCGTCGAGCTGTCTATTCCAACAATGTGCGCTTTGGGAAATGTTTTTTGAAGTACAGACGTACTGTTTCCCGGGCCGCAGCCGATGTCAAGAACGGTGCGCGGATTTTTATTGGCAATTCTTTTTGCTAAGTCAACAGCGGGCTGTGTGCGCTGCTGTTTGAATTTTAAGTATTGCTCTGAACTCCACCGTGTCATACGAATTCCTTCTCTTTCCTTCATTTTACAAACAATACCTTACCGTATATAATATGGTCATTGTCTACCGTAACTTGGAATAAATTTCAAGGTTTATCTTACAATTTCTTTGCGTTAAAATCGTGGGTATCTTTATAGGTAATTAACATGCGCTTTATCTCCTTTTCGACTTCGGCGCAGGAAGCTCCGGTTCCATAGCTTCAAATAATCCCGTTAAATATTCCCTGCTGTCTACGTTATCTACAAGGAGCATTTCCTTCGCTCCTTCATAGGGCAGCGCATAGTCCGCTTCCGGCATGTAACACACTGCCGCCTTTACCGGTTTGACAAGCAGGCGATCATCATAAATACCGCCAACTACCTTGCCTTTATAATACAATATGTATTCTCCCATCATCGCCCGATAGGCAATATCCTCCAAGTCGGACAGCTGCTCTAAAATATACTCCAAATATTCTTTGCTCGACGCCATAAAATCATCTCCTGACTGAACTATTCCCTGTTTGCCTTTTTCCTAACAGTATTTTTCATACCGACATTGCTCTACAACCCCGTCACTCAAATAGACCGGTTTTTCTTAATAAAGTCTCTGACCATATAGGGTGCGTTTGAAAATTGTATCGGATACCCGAATATTATGGTATCGTTATTTTTTATTTGTCGGGTAACATCCGAGGTTTCCAAAGGTATAGCCGCTGCGGTCTTATCCAGCAGACCGACTATTTTTTCAACGCAATGCTTTGTGTTCCCCGTTCCGCTTAAGTATATCCCAATCATTTCTCTATTCGACAAATCCTGATTTCCATTTCGTTTCATCTCAAAATGATTATACCATAATCGGCTCACTTTTTCAATCCCCCGCCGCAAAAAACAGGAAGGCAACATATTATTGTTTTTTGATTAGGTGAGTCAGGAACAAGCATATAAGATAACTCCTGACTTCGTTTTACATTTGGAAGTTTACATAAGCCGGATATTGGCTTACCCGACAAAGAAACATCACCACACGTTGATATGCCCGCATTATTAGGACAAATAAATCTTTTATCCGTTGAATTTGTAGTATGTATGCCAATTTGCCGAACGATTTTATCTTCCATGATCTTTATATCATTTTAACTTGCTGTAATATCCATTTCCTAAAAATTCTATAATCCCTTTATCACGCAAAAACTGCAGTTGCTGCCTTATTTTAGGCTTAACATTATTATTGTCGGGATGCTTTTGCCGTAGTATATCTTCAAAACGGTACATATCCATCAAGCAAAACTCTTCGGCATCTATCGCATTTACACAATGCAGTATATCCATAAGCCAACCTCTCGCGGATACGTTTTCTATTTTAAGCGACTGAGCTGTTTGTGTCTTTCGTAAAACACTATTTCTATTTTCAATACTGCCGTTTGATATAATGGAAATGCGCCCCTGAATCGGGATCTTATCCAATAAAATATTGCAGCCTACCCATCCCGATCTTCTTGCAGTTGGTGCAAGCGGTTTTCTGCGTTCAATAATATTCGGAACAAAAAAATGCTTTGGCACAAGCATAATATCATTTACTTTGCCTTCACTTCTTGAGTATCCCATAAGGAAAAAATCAGGATTATTATTGCCTGTGATACGTTCAATCATTGTATCGTATGCACCATCGTTAATTTTCTTTCCGAACTTTCCGTTTTTACTTTTTAGCTCGTACTGATTGCCACAATTAGGACAATAAAAATCAGCAACAGGTTTGTTGTTCTCAAATTGCTCTATATGCTCACATCCGCATCGAGGACAAAACATATTATTATATATCCATGATTCTGTTACCCGACGCGCAATTTGCGAATTATTTCTGTATCCTTCCGATAATGTCATATCAAATGATAATTCCATGCTTTCCCCTTTATATCATATCTTCTGACAACAATTTTCGCGCCTTTTTCATTCATCGCTTCCACAAATCTTGCAAGCTCAATTTGTCTTTCATCATCAAACAGGTTTTCCGTATAAGCGGTAAAGCTCGCTGTTTCTGTAAGTGGACGATACGGCGGGTCGAAGTACACAAAAGTATTCTCGTCAATAAAGTTTTCCGATTTGCTGTAATCTCCGCAGACTATTTCTACATTTTTCAGCTTGTCCAACACCGTGCGAAGGTTGTTTTCATCGCATATGAGCGGATTTTTATATGCTCCCATAGGCACGTTAAAAAGTCCCTTCCTGTTCACACGAAACAGACCGTTGAAACAGGTTTTATTCAGAAAAATCATTAATGCCTCTTTTTCTATATTTCCATCAGCATTGCCGTTTGTTTTCAACTCATTAAACCGCTCTCTTTTTGATATATAGTAACTTTTTCGCTCGGATGTTTCAAACGGAATATATTCGTTTTGATACTGATACAGCAGATTTATAAGTTCAGCGTTAATATCACTTATATACACTTCATCCAAATCATACTTGTCCAAAATATCAAACAAAACCGCACCGCCTCCGACAAACGGTTCAGCATATTTCGTAATCTTACCGTCTCCAAACGGATGATATTGCGCTATCTCATTAAGCAGCTGTCCTTTTCCTCACGCCATTTTGAAAACGGCTTTACTCGTTTACAGTTATCTATATATCGTGTAATCCTTGCGTCGGCAGGTTTTTCAGCATTGGCGGGGATAATCCACATGTTGCTGATATATAATGCACTCCAATCATATACATTGTATTCTAAAACGCGAATAATGCCAATACTATTTTGAGGATTTTCTATTTTGGAAAGCGCTCTGAGTTGTTTACAAACCCACCCACGCAGAAATATTTCGCGTTGCTACGTGGGCAAGCAATGTTTATAATTGTTTATCTTAAATATATCAGTCTTTTTCTTTTGTATTGACTTAACAATCGTTTTCAAAATCTCTTTTGCCGTATTAATTCTAAAATATTCCTTTATTCTGCCAAAATCTATGACTTCTACTTTTAGCCGACATCAATGGTGGAGGTTCAGTCATTTTTAATGCCTCATCTTCCAGCCTTTTAGCGGTGGCGAGTGCGAAATGCTCCGCTTTTTTCTTCGCTTCTTTTAAGGTGTTGGACAATAAATCGTCTGCTGTAACATCATATTCTCCCCCTGCAAACCCGCCGTTCTCACTTAATTTGAACGATACGGTTTTTGCTTCGAGCGCAAGAGGATTTTTCACCTGACACAAAATCCTGTATCGGAGCTAAAACAATGAGTCGTGCTCCTGTTTATATGATATAATCCCTTTCCATGCTCGGAGTTGATTGTAATAGATAAAGTATGGTGTAGCATTTGCCCCTAAATGAGATTCATTGAATGGTTCCGATACATAAAAGCTGCATAATTTGCTGTTCTGTTTGACACAATTTATCTCCTTGGTATTGTACGAAACATATTTCTATACTCATATAAGGGAATATCCTTAATATCGCCATAGATAAGAATTTTTACTTTGGATTTCAATGTCACTCCACTGCTATTAAGTGTACATAATATACACCGCAATAAATCCTCATTATTTTTAGGTCCATCATCAAACCTGGGAATACCTGCTCCCAATAGAGGAAGAGCTACATCATTGAGTGCATAAACCCGACTGATTTCTTTCCACATCTTCATTAGCATAAGCTCAAACTGAGCCATATTTGTGTGAGCCTCATATTCGGCATTTAACTCTACCATAGCTAACATTAGATATGTATGTCCATCAACTTTACTATCATACCGAACTATTGTACCGATTGGGAAATCATACAACCCATCATCATTCTTCTGCAATCTAAGGCGTCTTGCTTCCTTCTCAACTGCTGCAACAATTTCATCCTTATTGCCATGTTCTAGTAGCAACTGTCCATGTAGTGATTTTTTGGAGATTATAACATCATCAGCTCGAGTATCAAAATGTGTATCACAGCCTATAACTCTTAATTCCGGAAATTCAAATATGTTCCCGCAACTAATAGAAACAGAAGTCTGTTGAATTACGATATTTATAGATTTTTTAAATATATTGCCAATAACAACATATGCTAATATATATACCACAACAAAAGCAATACAAACTATACCTACTCGCCAACAAAGGTTTAATACTTGTATGTTGCCTAATGAAATGCCTATTATAGATAGAATTGTTGAAATCATTCCTACAACAGTTACAGAAATAGTAATGCTGTCACGTGATTGCTTAGAGAGTTTATTATACCATTTATAGATTATACTCATATCTCTCTCCTATTTTCGTGGTCTAAAAACTTGTCTCTGTTTAAATGGATCGTGATCTGGCATATCCGCGCACACCTCTGTTTCACAAGCTAATGTCTCCAGAAACTTATTGAATGTATTATAGCTAACTATCATTATAGCATCCATTTAATTTATAAATTATAGTAACATAAATTCAATGAATTGTCAAGACGCTCTAACGTGTCTTTCACGGTTTTTGAATGAGTAAACAAATTGTTAACAAAACTTAATACCATTATTTCGCCATATGTGATATGATAAAAT
>CANRAG010000024.1 GCA_947628515.1 uncultured Clostridia bacterium
TTTGCACCTAAAAAGACCGAGATTTTGGCTTAGCTATGCCATTCTCGGTCTTTTGACTGTCAAACTTGAGATTATACACCAAAACAGTGCCAAACTCAATACTTTTTTTAGAATTTATCTCACAAATTACCGCGGCGGAATGTGGCGAAGCTAAAATCCGGTAACTTTTTTATGTTTAGCTATGGATTTTTTCTTAATTATATGCTATAATTATGTTATCAAAAGAAAAACGTGCAGGCTTGCACAATCAGGAGGGAATACATATGGATGCAACACAGAAATGGGCAAACGAAAGAAGAATTGCCGACCTTATAGAGGTTCTTAAGGAAAACAACTTTAACGCGGTTATGGCGAAGGATCGCGACGACGCGAGAAAAATCGTTATGGACATGATTCCTAAGGGCTCCACAATAGCGGTGGGCGGCAGCGTAACGCTTAACGAAACCGGTATCTTAGACGAGATAAGAAAGCCCGAATACAAGTTTATCGACCGCTACAACACAAAGTCTTTTGAAGAAATGCTCGATAAATACCGCGAGGGCTACTATGCGGATGTGTTCGTATCGAGCACGAACGCCGTAACTATGGACGGCGCGCTCGTAAACATAGACTGTACCGGAAACCGCACAAGCCAGATCGTTTTCGGACCCAAGAAGGTCATTATAGTCGCAGGCGTCAACAAAATCGTGGACACGGTGGAGGACGGCATGAAACGCGCTAAGAAAATCGCGCCGATGAACGCGCGCAGAATCACGCACAAAACGCCGTGCGCAACCGACTGCAATATAAAATGCAGCGACTGCCATGTTCAACCGCGGGTTTGCAACGTCACAAGCATCGTCACGGGCTGCAACTACTTCCCCGGCAGAATTACAATAGTTATGGTTCCGGAGACGCTCGGATATTAAACGGCAAAAACAAAACGACGGAGCAGCACCCCCGTCGTTTTGTTTTTCCCGATTTTTTGCCGTTTGAACCGGTATACATGATAAATTGCAAACCGGCACTTTACATCCCGTCATAAAAATGGTAATATGTAATTAACTTTATATCCGGAAGAACCGGCATATTTGCGGACCTTTGCCCGCTCTTCCGTATACAAAAATAAAATTCAAAAGGAGGACATTGAATTGAAAATAAAAAAACTGACGTCGATGATGAGCGCGGCGGCTGTATTTGTCACAATGCTTACGCCAATCACATCGCATGCCGCGACAACCGACGTCGCGTTTGACGCCAATACTAAAGTGGCGGCGGGCACTGTATATACCGACAACAGCGACATTAAGATTACCGGGGCTTACGGATCAACATTGAAGTCGCTCAGCGCCACAATCGACGAAAAGAGCTTTACGCATTATATCCAGGTGCGTGTTAACAGCATAGACATGGACAATGCTACCTATACCGAGCAGAGCGGTTCAACCCCGCTTATTATCAACGCAAAGAACAGCGGCAGCCTGATAATCTATTACAGAAGGCAGTCGGATAACGGTAAATATGCAGGAGGGTATACTCCGGATTCCGGAAAAGACATAAACCTTGTGCATAAAACAGCGGAGAACAAATACGAGGCAGTTAAAGGCGAATGGACCATGTCCGAAGACATGGGTAACGAGGCTGATGATAGCGGATATGCAATAGGCTATAAAACCATGTCATTAACCAAGAACGAGGAGTACCTCCTTTACGCAAAAGGCACTACGGGCACACTATTCGGCTACAGCTATGACGCAGCATCGGAACCGACGCCAACTCCGGATCCGAACGCGACTGCAACTCCCCAACCGACGGCTACTCCACAGCCGACGGCGACCCCGCAGCCAACGGCTACTCCACAGCCGCTCGAAGGAGAGATTAACGTGGACTTTACAACAATGGAAAGTGTCCCGGAATACAGCGCGGAAGCTAAGCAGGGCTTTGTGTCAAAATCAAGCGCTATTATGCCGGACGACGCCAAAAGAGAGGTTGCGCCGGTAGAAAAGATAACCATATCCAAAGACGGCGCGCAGGTTACGGAGAGTGACGGCTCGTATTTGCATGACAAGGCGCAAGGAAAATTCGATGGAGACAACGACGATTTTAACTACGGCGGACTTATCTACCGCGTGGACACGGGCGCGCCGGGCGCATACCACCTTGAGGTTGAAACCACTGTATCAGGCGTAAGAGTCGCGCCAACGGGCATGGATGCGTCAGGGCTCACAAAAACAAGCAACTGGGATAACGCCCACGAGGTTCCGAGAACGGTAAGCGCTGAATGGGATGGAAACGTGTGGTCATATGATTTCGCGACAGGCGAAAACTTTATCGAGATTGAGATTGAACCTCCAGTCGAGACTGATTCTTCAAAACCTTCAAAGTTCCCGACCAAGGACGCGCCGCAGACGGTAGGAGTTAAACATATTAAGATTACGCCCATACCCGTAGGCGAGCCGGGCGATAAGCCGACAATCCATATCATAGGCGACTCTACGCAGAAAACCTATACGTTCAACGAAACAATCAGTTCATGGGGACAGACGCTCGGCAATTATTTTGACGCCGACAAAGTGAATGTAATAAACTACTCCACGGGCGGACGCGCAATGAAGAGTAACTATAACGAGGGACGTTTTGACGAGGTTCTTATAAGAGGTAAATCCGGCGACTTCGTATTCATTCATTCCGCGCACAATGACGAAACAATCAGCAAAAAGAGATTTTCGCGCGGCGCCGGCACGGTTAAAGACGACCTTGCGGCAAATAACGCCAATTACAACAAGTGGCTCGATATGTACGTTAACGCCATAAAAGCGCGCGGCATGACTCCCGTGCTTGTCACGGCTATGCCGAGAATAAATTCCACCACGGGCAAATACAGTGAGAGTAGCACAAAGCCGAACGGCTTTAACCCCGACTCGCCCGGAAATATGCGGGAAAAGGCAAAGGTTGACAGCGGCGTCGGGCTTGCGGAGCTCTATGAGGGAGCTAAGGAGTATATAGATCATCTTAACGGCAAAGAGGTCGGATATATATATAACTCAATAGAGGCCGGCGAAACTCCGGCGGAAAACTCCGCCAATGGCGCGAAAGGCGACGGCACGCACTACCGCGAAGCGGCGGCAAAGCAGTTCTGCAGAATTATTCTTACAAGCATCTACAATCAGGCAAACGCCAAAGAGGACACATACACGGATAAGGATATAATGCAGAAGCTTGTTTCCTACATGCCCGAAACGGTGAAAGACGCGGCAAAGAGCGGTGACTGGTCAGAGGTATTCCCGGAGATGGCAAGCGACGTAAGCGCGGTTGACGTTATACCGGGCGCAACACCGCAGCCTGAGGACAATTTCTATTACAGGACGTCAATAGAAAAGGCGTTGCAGCTGGGACTTCTCAATAAGGATACAAATAATCTCTTTAAACCCACACAGATAATCACCGTGGGAGAATACGCGAGAGGTATTGAAAAGGCATTCGGACTTAAGCCGAACACGCTCATAAGCTATACAAAGACATACGCCCAGCTTAAGAGCGGCGATGTGCCGACGCAAAGACCGTCGGAGCAGCCGACAAATAAACCGTCCGAACAACCGACGAAGGCAGGAGTAAGGATTGCGGCGTCGTATAATGCGGACGGCTCGCTTAAAGACGTAAAGCTTACCGATGTAACAGAGGTAGCGAACGAAAATCCGGCGGCGGGCACAAAGATTATGTACTGGGACAGCATCACGGGCATGAAGCCGGTTAAGATGTACGAGGGCACGGCGGCAATGGCTGCGGCGGCGGATACATATACGGTAACCTTAACCCAACCCGAAGAGGGCGGCAAAGTAACGGTATATAACGAGAGCGCGTTCCATACTGCCACGGTTGATATCACGGCAGACGTAACAGCAAACCAGGAGATTGGCAGCAACGAATACTTCAAGCTCACCGCTCCGTCGGAAATAGTTACAAAGAGTGATAACGGCGGCGTATTTGCGGATAACAGCGAGATAACAAAAAATGCTATTGAAATCAAGGAGGATGGCAAACAGCCTGTATATGAGGCAAAGACGGACGGTATACTCACGTTATACCTCAGAGTTAATGACACCAAGCAAATAATTTTAGAAAACACAACTGACGGCACTAATGTGACAAAGTATATTAATGATACAACCACACCCGGAACAGCTAATGAATACTTTTACAGTGCCGTAAACTTTGAGGTTAAGGCAGACAAGACATATGAGATTTATACCCATGGCGGAACGGGCAGACTGTTCGGCGTTAAGTATTCATCAACGGATTATCCTCAAAGCACCGAGTCGCTTGTTGTAAACGCCGGCGACAAGGTAAGGATTACGGCGATTGCCGACGAGGGATATGTTAATAATGAGATCCTTATAAACGGCAAATCCGTATCGACCGGCAAGGAAGCGACCACAGATATAAACGCTGATACGGCGGTAACGGCAACATTCACAAAGGAACCGGAGATTGTGGAAAATACCGTAGTAGCGAGCGACGCGGCGCTCACCCGCGAGGTTATGGGCGCGATTTTGTACGACGCGTATAACGCGGTAACGGATGAGGCGACCAAAAAGCAGATTAACGAGTATATGTTGCAAAACGGCAGTGTTCCTTCACCGGACGATCCGAACTATGACCCGAACATCCAATACGAGGGCACACCGTACATCCCGACAACGGGCTGGGGCGCTTTGACGGACAAGGGCGACCTCGAAACGGCGCTCTACGCAAAGGTTAAGGCAGCGTACAACATGGGACTAATAAGACCGGAAACAGGCATTACACGAGGCGCGATAGGCGTCGGCACAGAGCTTGAACCCACAGCCGAGGTAACTCGCGCGAAAGCGGCAAAATCCTTGGTATTCTGTTTCATACTGACGCAGCCAACGTATTACGCAAGTCAGAAGATACCGGCAGGCTTTGAGATGATGACTCCGTCGGAAATCGCAAAACCAAATCCCGACGCGCCAAAGACGGTATTTACAAACTAATCAAAACAGACGCAAACAAAAATGCGGCACAAGACGGCTTAACGCCGTTTTGTGCCGCAAATATTTTACAAATTAATTGTTCTGATCGCCTATCAGCGCTCCGATTGCCTTTCGCATATCCGCAGCCGCCGATACCGGATAGCTTACAACTATAATATCGTCAAATCCACCGATTTCATCATACAGCGCGCGAAGCGTGAACGCGTCGTCACGCCCGTACCCGCCGTTCCAATAACGCGGGTCTATCACATATACCTCCTCATAGTCGTTAACAAGCCACGTCGCGAACGCGTTACCGAACGACTCCTTTAAAAGCACTGCCTTCTTCCCGTTCTTAACGTTTGTCGTATAGCGCGTCAACGGCTGGTCGCCGCATATGAATGTGCCGTATGTCTTATCGGAAAGGTTGATAACCTTAGAGTCGCCGGATCGGTTTGTCATAGCCTGGTCGAGGAAGATGTCGCCGGTGTATTCAACCTTGGGCATGAACCGCTCCATAAGCTCCGGATGCGCCTTGAGCTGCGCTTCGCCGGATGTGCCCTTTACTGTGTTTGCCCATGAGCCCATAAAATCATCAATATTATTTGTTTCAAACGATTCGAGCGGCGGCGCCTGCTCGCCCTTTGTCGCAAGGAACGCCTTGTACGCATAGTACGCGCCGCGCTGCGTCCAGTGGTGGTCCGTGTTAAAATACAGCTTCTCGCCCGCGTGCGCCCACAACTCCTTAACAGCGTTTACCGGCATTACCGCGGGACCTAAGTTCTCGTATATCTTTCTTATGCCCGACGTCTGGTCGGTGTATACCGGCTTCGGTCCGTAGAACTCAGCCATTGACGGGATCGCAATGTCATATACCTGCGCTTCCGGGAACGCCGTTGCCAATCTGTTTATCACAGCGGCATATTCCGTGCAGTTATCATCCGGATACGCGAGCATCTCCATCGCCTTATCCTCGCCAATCATGTACACGCCGTTGCATTTTACAGGTGATTCTGTCGAACGGTAGTCGTCATTAATATATGTATCAGCCATTAAATCACGCACGGGACGTATTATCTTCTTGACCTCGCCCGCGATTTCTATACGGTCCTCCGTGAAAAGGCTTATCATCTCCACCGGAACATAAATTATTTTATCGAGCATGAACGCCGCGTTATTGCAGCTGACATTTTCGCCCTTTCGCGTCACAACGTCCCTGTCCGGATAAATATATGATTTGTCGTATTGATCCGAAACGGTCATGGCGTACTTCTCGCTGTCCCAGTCTATCTCATAGCCGCATTGGGCAAGTATATCCTTGGCGGGAACATAACTTACGTCGTCTATCATGAGCGGTTCACCGCTCATTTCGAATAGCTCCTCGCCTATATAGTACTCATTGCTGCCGCCCGTCAAATCAAAGGTGCGCACTCTGCCGGTAAAAAGAAGTATAAAGCAGAATACAAGCGCAATCACTCCCGCGCCGCACAGAATTACATAGGCAATTTTGCTTTCATTGCTCCTATGCTTTTTACTTTTCATAAAAACTCATCCTCCACCGATTTATATAATAAAGACCAATGAAACCCCTCCACCGCTTTGGATCGAGGGGTTTTCAAATTCCGGCTTAAATCAAAGCTTTAATACTCTCCCACACCTCAGGAAAGGTCTTTTTAAGATTAATGGGCTTGAACTCGCTGCTACTCGCAAAGCCGTGCTTCGTAACGCCCTCGCTCATAAGCTTCATTTCCGGAAGCTTATATACCTCATACGCAAATTCAATCCTCGCTACGGTAAGCCGTGTTACCTTGCAGGTTATTAAAACCTCGTCCTCATATTTTAATCCGTAATGATATTTGCACTGTGTTTCCGTAAGCGGGAGCATAATCCCCATTTGCTCCATTTTGGAATAGGTCAGTCCCGACTTCTTAATCCAATCGGTTCTCGCCTGCTCAAACCACGGATAATAGCGCGAATGGTGTACTATTCCCATCATATCCGTTTCGGCATAGCGCACCGTAAGCCTTGTTTCACTCTTATATGCCATTATTCCTCACTCGCTCCGATATGTCCTGCATATACCGTGCCGCTTTCGGCGTCAACGGTAATAGTCGTTCCGGATTTAAGTATCTTCGTGGCTCCGGCGGCTCCCACAACAATCGGGATGTCCAGCGCCATCGCCAAAATTCTCAGTTCCTCTATGTGGTCTGACGTCTCAACGACGATTCCCGACGCGTTTCTTAGCACGGTAATCATATCCGTGGATATTCTGTCGATAACAACGAGGTCGCCGTCCTCAAACGCGGAGAACAGCTCCGCGCGTCCGCGCGCGACGAGCACATGCCCGCTCGCCCGAACATCCGTAAGTCCCGTACCCTTTACAAGTATGTGTCCCACGAGATGAACCTTCATTATGTTTGTCGTTCCCGCGACGCCCAGCGGCATTCCGCCGGTTATTACAACGAGGTCGCCGTTCTTTACCAAATTCATCTTCTCCGCGTCGTCAACAGCCTTGTCGAAAAGCTCATCCGAGTTTGCGCAAACGCTTGACGGAACCGGTATAACGCCCCAGGACATATTGAGCTGCCGTCTTGCCTTTTCGCTTATGGTGGGCGCTATAATGGCGCAGTCGGGACGGAAGCGGGAAATCTGTCTCGCGGTGCCGCCGGAATATGTAAGGGCTATGATTGCGGCCGCCTTCAGGTCGTGCGCGGTTGTGCACGTGGCGTGCGAAATGGCGTTCGTCACATCAAAGCCGCTGGTGAAATCCATGTTCTTTAATCTCTGAACATAGTCTATATCATGCTCCGTTCTCTCCGCAATGGACGCCATTGTTTTTACCGCTTCAACCGGATATTTGCCCATTGCCGTTTCGCCCGAAAGCATGATAGCGGATGTGCCGTCATAAATAGCGTTTGCCACGTCCGATACCTCCGCTCTTGTGGGACGCGGATTGCGTATCATCGAGTCAAGCATCTGTGTCGCGGTTATAACCCGCTTACCGGCGCGATATGTCTTTTTGATAAGCTCCTTCTGAATTACCGGAAGATCCTGCATATCAATCTCAACGCCCATATCGCCTCTGGCCACCATTATTCCGTCCGCGATATATAAAATCTCGTCTATATTGTCAACGCCCTGTTTGTTCTCGATCTTCGCTATAAGATTGATATCGCGTCCGCCGTTACGTTCAAGCAGCTGCTTTATTTCCAGCGCATCCTCCGCTGTGCGGCAGAAGGATGCGGCGATAAAATCAAAATCCTGCTCGATACCGAAAAGGATGTCGTTCTTGTCCTTTTCGCTCATATACGGCATTGAAAGCTCGACATTCGGCACGTTTACGCCCTTATTATCCGAGATAACCCCACCGTTCTTTACTATGCAGACAATCCTGTCGTTCTTTACGGATGTGACGTTAAGCTCTATAAGCCCGTCGTCAATAAGAATACGCGAGCCTGTGCTCACATCTCCCGGCAGGTCGCTGTATGTGATCGAAACCTGATTTTCATCACCCTCCACATCGTTTGTACAGAGCGTGAAGGTCTGTCCCTCCGTTAGCGTTACCTTGCCGTTCCGAAACTTTTTAAGCCTTATTTCCGGCCCCTTTGTATCGAGAAGGATACCGACAGGCAGACCCAGTTCCTCGCGAACCTTTTTTATTCTGTCAACCATGACCTTTGCCGCCTCGTGTGTGCCATGCGAAAAGTTTATTCTTGCAACATCCATACCCGCAAGCATAAGCTCGCGCAACATGGCCTCGTCATTTGTTGCCGGACCTATTGTGCAAACAATTTTGGTTTTTCTCATATCCCTCTCTCTCCTTTTATTAAATTTTAATATTATACCGACAGCTTCCTTGCAAGCTCTACAAGCTCGTCGGGAATGTGCTTTTTCATTTCAAGCCCTTCATTAATATCCACATCGGTAATCTGACCGTTGCGCTGGCACACAATTCTGTTCGCCTTGCCTTCGAGCAGAAGTTCAACGCACCTTGCGCCCATCTGGCTTGCTATAACCCTGTCCCGAACGGTGGGCGAGCCGCCGCGCTGCACATGGCCGAGAATTGTGGCTCTTGACTCTATGCCCGTAGCCGCCTCAATCTTCTGCGCCATTTCAAGCACTCCGCCGACTCCTTCCGCCACGACAACAATAGCGTGCATCTTGCCCCTCTGCTTGGCTTCAAGTATCGGACGAAGAACGTCCTCGTCAAAATCCGTCTTTTTCTCCGGGATAAGGATAACATCGGCGCCGCATGCAATACCCGCTTCAAGTGCTATGTAGCCCGCCGCGCGTCCCATTACCTCTATTACCGAACAGCGCTCGTGTGACGACGCCGTATCCCTTATCTTATCGACCGCGTCCTTAACCGTGTTAAGGCAGGTATCGTATCCAACCGTATATTCCGAACAGCTTATATCATTATCTATCGTGCCCGGCATCGCAATGGTGGGCAGTCCCGAATTGGAAAGGTCGCGCGCGCCCCTAAACGACCCGTCGCCGCCTATTACTATAAGTCCGTCAAGTCCGAATACCTTCGCAATCTGAATTGCGCGCTCAACGCCCGCCTTTTCCTTGAATTCAAGACATCTCGCGGTCATAAGGCAGGTTCCGCCGCGCTGCAATACCTCCGATACGGACCTCGGCGGCATCTCCTTGATTTCGCCGTTTATCAGACCGTTATATCCACGCTTTACGCCGCATACCTTAAGTCCGTAGTACGCGCCGGTTCTGACAACCGCGCGGATTGCCGCGTTCATGCCCGGAGCGTCGCCTCCGCTGGTCAGTACCCCGATTGTTCTTATATTCCTGTTTTCCATATTAAAATAAGCCTCCCAAGCTCTGATTTTTAACTTATTCTTTATCTGAGCGCCGTTTCGGCATCAAAAATAATCTCATGCGCGGTTTCCAGCTCGGTTTGCGGCACCATTATTTCATATGCCGTTCCGTCCTCGAAATCATCCTCGCCCGACATTTTAAGCATTGTCATTATTTTATTATTTTCAAGTGTCTTTAAAAGCATATCCACTTTGGATTTATCCTGCGACACAAAAACAACTGTCCACATATCTCTCCCCCCCCCGAAGCTCTGACCTATTCGGATATGATTTTGCCGTGCTTTGTGTATACCTCGGCCTTGCCGCAAATTTTCATTGCGGACGTCATTTCCGTAAACTGCGCTATATATACCTGTCCTTTTTCAAGGCGTTCCGTATGGTGGAACTTAGTGTCCTTACCTCGGGTAAGCCCTGTTATACTGACGCCGTTTTCCAAAGCTTTTATCGCGAGATAATCATTATACGAATAATCTTCCATTAAATGCCACCTCTATTTTTCAAATCGCCATATTATATAATATAACATTTTGAAGAAAAATGCAAGTGTTAAATACAAATATATTATAATATTTTATTGTCATAATTTGTTGAATATAACATATATTTAACGTATTATGCCCGATTTCGGGTAAATATATCACTTTATGACGACATTTTCTTCGCCGAATTCGTATATGAGCTCGCGTATGGCCGACGCCGTGCCGTTTATATACAGCTCGCGCGGAACGCCCACAACCTTTCGCGTGTCTTTAAAGAATACCCGAACCTCCATATCACCCGCAAACGGCGCGAGGGTTTCCTTTACGCGCATAAATCCGTCCTTTGTGTTGGAGTCAAGGCGTATATATACCACCGCCCCCCGCGGGCTGTGCGAGAACGCGGAGGTCTGCTCGCCTCGGCTGCCGCTGTCACCGCCCCTTCGCAATTCCGGAGGATTTTTAACAGCGTCCTCGATAGGCTCGGCAAAGTTCAGAAGCAGTTTCGGCTCCTCGTCCTCGCGTAAGCTGAGAGTGCCTCCGACAAACAGCTTTTCTCCCTCGCGGAGCAGGCCGGAATACTGCTGCAAAATCTTAGGAAACACAAGGCACTCAATCGCCCCGTACGCGTCCTCAAGGCTTAAAAACGCCATCTGCGTCTTGTTCTTTGTCGTTTTATTTTTCCGACTCTCCACAATACAGCCCACAGTCACGCTGTCGCCGTCCGAAAGACCGTTTCCGCTCGGCGCGAAGCTGCCGTCCTCGTTCTTTATAACGCTTTCATTGAGCATTAGGATATTATGTTTTGTAATCCGCTTCAGCCGCTCCGAATATTCCTCCATCGGATGCCCCGAAAAATACATGCCTATGGACTGCTTTTCAAGCCGCAAAAGCTCGCTCGTTCCAAACTCCTCGATATCCGGCCAATCTATTTCCGTCTTATTTTCCATATCCTCAAACAACGAAATCTGTCCGGCGATATTATTATGCGCACGGTCTGAGGCGTCCTGCAAAACCTCCTCGTAGACCGCCATAAGCTGCGAGCGCTTTATACCCATCGAGTCAAACGCTCCGCTGCATATAAGTCCCTCGACGGCGCGCTTATTCATATCCGTGCCCGCCATCCTGTCAACAAAATCCGAAAAGCTGCCGAACTCGCCGCCGCGCTCACGCTCGCGTATAAGCGACTCCACAAACGAGCGTCCCACATTCTTTATCGCGCACAGACCGAACCTTATTTTCCCGTCCTCTACCGAAAATCCGAGACTGCTCCTGTTCACATCCGGCGGGAGACGGTCGATGCCCATCTCCTTACAGTTTATGATATAATGGTTTATTTTATCCGAGTCATCTATCGTGGAAATAAGCGCGGCCATATACTCAACCGGATAGAAGGTTTTAAGATACGCGGTCTGAAAGCATACAAACGCGTACGCCGCCGCGTGTGATTTATTAAAGCCGTAGTTTGCGAAATCGTTTATCTCGTCAAATATGGCAATGGCCGTGGTCTCGTCGATACCGTTATTTACACAGCCCGGTATGCCTTCCGCCTCATTTCCGTATATGAAGTTTTGGCGCTCTATTTTCATTTGGGTCGCTTTCTTTTTGGAAATTGTGCGGCGCATCTGATCCGCCTTGCCCAGCGAATAGCCCGCGAGCGAGCGCACAATCTCGATAATCTGCTCCTGATATATCATACATCCGTAGGTTACGTTCAGTATAGGCTCCAATTTTGGATGCTTATATGTAACGTCCTCCGGGTGCTTCTTATTATGGATATATCTAGGAATTTGCTCCATGGGGCCGGGACGGTACAGCGCAATTCCCGCTATAATGTCCTCGATATTATCCGGATGCAGCTCTACCATAAACGACTGCATTCCCGCGCTTTCAAGCTGGAACACGCCGTCGTCGTTTCCGGACGCTATAAGCTCGAACACCTCTTTTTTGTCATAATCTATTTTATCAATATCAATCTCTATCCCACGCGTCTGTTTTATGATTTCAAGCGCGTTTTTTATTACCGTAAGGTTTCTCAGTCCTAAAAAGTCCATCTTTAACAGCCCCAGGCTTTCAACCGTATCCTTGGGGAACTGTGTCGTTATAAAATTATCCTCGTTTAAGGTAAGCGGCACATAGCTGACAATCGGCTCGCCTGTGATAACCACGCCCGCGGCATGTGTCCCCGCCTGACGCGGAAGTCCTTCGATGGCTCTTGACGTGTCTATAAGCTGCTTTATCTGCGTGTCGCTTTCATAGAGCGCCTTTAGCTCCGGAGATGTTTCCAGCGCGCGGTCTATGGTTATGTTGATCTCGCGCGGCACAAGCTTTGAAATCCTGTCAACCTCGTTATACGGCATACCCAATACCCTTCCGGTATCGCGTATGGCCTGCTTCGCCTTTAGCGTGCCGTAGGTCACAATTTGCGCGACATTATCCGCTCCGTACTTATCCACCACATACTTTATTACCTTCTGCCGTCCCTCGGGCGCGAAGTCTATATCTATATCGGGCATACTTACGCGCTCCGGGTTAAGGAACCGTTCAAAGATAAGACTGTACTTTATCGGGTCTATGCTCGTTATTCCGAGCGCATACGACACCAGACTTCCCGCCGCGCTGCCTCGTCCCGGGCCGACCGGCACGTCATGTGTCTTTGCGAAATGTATGAAGTCGCGGACTATAAGAAAATAATCCGTAAAACCCATGCTCTTTATAACGCTAAGCTCGTAGTTAAGACGCTTTGTAAGCTCTTCCGACACATCCCCGCCGTACCGCTCGTGCAGCCCGTCAAGGCAAAGCTCTTTAAGATACGAAAAAGCGTCCTTGCCGTCCGGGACGTCGAATTTGGGAAGATGCCGCGTGCTGAAATCGAACTCCACCTCGCAGCGCTCCGCGATTTTCGCCGTATTCTCTATCGCCTCCGGCACATATGAGAAAAGCTCGCGCATCTGCTCCTCGCTTTTTATATAAAACTCGCTTGTTTCAAAACGCATCCTGTCCGTTTCGTCAATGGTTTTCTTCATTGCGATACACATAAGCACGTCCTGATAGAACGCGTCCTCTTTTTCAAGGTAATGAATATCGTTTGTCGCCACAAGTCCCACGCCTATTTCTCCGGCTATCTTTATGAGATCGGGGATAATCCGCTTCTGCTCCGCAAGCCCGTGGTCCTGAAGTTCTATAAAATAATTATCCCTGCCGAATATATCCCTGTATTCGCATGCCGCCGCCTTTGCCGCGTCGTATTCGCCGTTTAAAAGCAGACGCGGTACTTCGCCCGCAACGCACGCGCTAAGAGCTATTATCCCTTCGCTGTTAGCGCGAAGCAGCTCCTTGTCGATACGCGGCTTGTAATAATATCCCTCTATGCAGCCCATGCTGACAAGATAGATAAGATTTTTGTATCCCGTCTGATTTTCGGCAAGCAAAATAAGATGTGAATATTTATTATCCACACCGTACACCTTGTCAAAACGCGAGCCGGGCGCCACATATACCTCGCAGCCGATTACCGGCTTTATTCCGTTGGCTTTGCACTCGCGGTAGAAATCCACCACGCCGTACATAACGCCGTGGTCGGTTATCGCGCAGCAGTCCATGCCCAGCTCCTTAACCCGCGCAACAAGCTTTTTTATGCTCGCCTCGCCGTCAAGCAGGCTGTACTCCGTATGAGTGTGAAGATGGCAGAATGTCATTTGCCGTTCCCCTCCTTATTAGGCAGTAAATCCGCGTAAGCCATAATACGCTTCAGACGGTGGTTCACTCCCGATTTTCCTATTTCAGGCTCCGACATCCTTCCCAGTTCCTCGATGCTTGCGTCCGGATACTTAAGCCTTAAATCGCCTGTTTCACGCAAAACCTCCGGCAGCGCGGACCACTTGCGAGCCGCTTTTATCTTTCTTATGGCGGCAATCTGTTTGGCGCTTGCCGCGGCGAGCTTGCTGAGATTTGCGCTGTCGCAGTTAACTCTGCGCTGTATATTGCCTTTGAGATTTCTTTCGACCTGAACAGACATTATCTGAAGCCCCGCCCTGCCGCCGCTCATATACCCTATAAGATCGGCAATCTGCGAGATTTCTTTTATATATACAACATTTTTATCCTTACGCCGCGTGGTCTTCGACCTGAAACCGCAGCTCTTTAGCAGTTCCGTTAAAAACCGCGCCTCGCTCACGGATTTTGTTCCGAATTCAAGATGATATTCGCGTTCGGGATTGCTGACCGAGCCGGCGCCCAAAAACGCGCCGCGCAAATATGCCTTGCTGCAGCATTCGTTTATCACATCATCGTCATTAACGCAGTCCCGTACCCTTACCGCGTCCGCGGCGGCAAGCGCTCCCCGCTTCCCGTCATGCTCAACGGTTATGCCAAGCTCCGCAAAAAGCGCGCCGCCTATACGCTCCGCCGCCTCCGGCACGGGAAACGAAAGTCTTGCCGAATTGGCTCCAAGTCTGTCGGGGAACGCGAAAAAGCCCGCCAGCTCCGCGCGGCGGCAGGCCGGGCACTCATATTCCGTTTTACATAAAACCTGCTTTATACCCGATGAAAAGGACATACCCATCCTCCGTTCCGCCGCCCTGCGGCGGCGCAAATTTCACATTACATATCCCCGATTTTCATTATGCTCCTCGCCAGACGGCTGAAATTATGACGTATCTGTCCGTTTTTTACAAGGAACAGATTACCGTGCAAAACATGTATGCGCCTATTTAACAAATCTATATCGGCCTCAACCTGCGCGGCGTTCTCCGCGGCATATGTATCCTTTACGTCACGCGGTATTTCCGCGTCGTTTACTATTATGTAATCAACTATACCCCTGCGGCTGTGACGCTCCAGCGCGTCAAGATGGCGCGAAGCGGTGTAGCCTACGGTTTCACCGGGCTGCGTCATTATATTGCAGACATACACCTTCTTTGCCCTGCTCCTTACAATCGCTTCGGTAATGCCGTCGATAAGCAAATTGGGTATTACGCTTGTGTACAGACTGCCGGGACCAAGGACTATTATATCCGCGTTTTCTATAGCGTCTATCGCGCTCGCGACCGGCGCGGCATAAGACGGCGTTATAAACACCTCCGATATATCTATATCCGGATTGCTCCTATGCCCTATATTTGACTCGCCCGAAATCAGCGTCCCGTTTGCAAGTCTCGCGCTAAGCGTTATAAACTCGTTTGAAACGGGCACAATATCTGCCGAAACCCCCACAAGACGGCAAAATCTTTTTACCGCCTCGTCAAAGTTGTCCGACATGTCGTTAATTGCCGCAAGCATTATATTGCCGAGGGTGTGGCCGCAAAAAACGCCGTCGGTAAAACGGTGATTAAGCATCTCACCGTACATCGGCTCCACATCCGTGAGCGCGGCGACGCAGTTTCGGATGTCTCCCGGAGGGAGCATACCGAGGTTGGAGCGCAGCACTCCGGACGAGCCGCCGTCGTCGGCGACAGACACAATGGCGGTTATCCTGTCCGTATGAATTTTAAGCCCCTTAAGCATTGTAGAAAGCCCCGTGCCGCCTCCGATTGCAACAATACTCTTTTTAGCCATAAAAGCTCACCTTCCACGTCATTTGTTCGCTGTGTTAAATATGGCCGCGCGTCATTCGTGCGACGCGTAGATTTCTATATCCCTGTGAACCGCCGAAGCGTTATAACCCTTATCGACAAGATGCTCCGAGAGCATATTTGCGAACGTTACGCTCCGGTGATGACCGCCTGTGCAGCCTATCGCGATAATGAGCGAGCTTCTGCCCTCCTCTATATACAGCGGTATGAGCAGCTCAATCATTTCCTTCAGCTTTTCAAAAAACGCCCCCGCCTCGATAGAGCTCATTACAAAATCCCGCACTTCCCTGTCGTTTCCCGTCTTTCTCTTAAGCTCCGGCACATAGAACGGGTTCGGGAAACAACGCACATCAAACACCAAATCCGCGTCAACCGGAATTCCGTGCTTAAACCCGAACGACTCAACCTTTATATCGAATATCTTTCTCACTCCGGACATATCATATATCTCCATGAGCCGTTCGCGGAGCATATTGTTCTTAAACTTTGAGGTATCTATTACAACGTCGGCCTCTTCCTTGAGCTTTCGCAGCATGCTCCGCTCCTCGCGAATGGAGGCGAGCAGACCGTTTTTGTTGTTTAACGGGTGCGCGCGTCTGGTTTCCTTATAGCGGTGCACGAGCGTGTTGTCGTCGGTATCGAGAAACACAAGCTTTACTTCCTGCGTTTCTCTGAGCTTTTCAATCTGACCCAAAAGCTCGTTTATCATATTTCCCACGCGAATATCTATTACAAGCGCGACGCTTCTGAATTTATCCTTCACCGAGCCGGTCAGTCCCGCGAGCATTGGGATGAGCGCGGGAGGCATATTGTCTATGCAGAAATATCCTATATCCTCAAAAAAGTGAATTGCCATCGTTTTTCCCGAACCGGACATTCCGGTTAATATTGTAAATTCCATTCCACATATACCTCCGGGTTCTATCCCTCACCCACGAGCCGAACCTCCGGCTCCAATGTAACTCCGAACTTTTCCTCAACCGTTTTCCTTACGTGTTCTATAAGCGTCAGCACATCCTTTGCGGTGGCTCCGCCCGTGTTAACCACAAATCCCGCGTGCTTTTCGCTCACCTTAGCGCCGCCTATTTTGCAGCCCGTAAGCCCCGCGTCCTGTATAAGCTTGCCGGCAAAATAGCCTTCGGGACGTTTAAATGTGCTGCCCGCGGACGGCATATTAAGCGGCTGCTTATCGCTTCTGCGCTTGTTGTAATCTGCCATTGCCGCCTCTATATCCGCTCTGTTACCTTCTCTTAGTTCCGCTGTGACGGATATTATATACATTCCGCCGCCGGTAAATATGCTCGTTCTGTAGCCGAAACCGCAGTCTTTGCCGTCTACGTTATGAACGATCCCGCCGTTATCGACATAGGTAACGCTCTTTACCAAATCCTTTATCTCGCCGCCGTACGCGCCCGCGTTCATAAACACTCCTCCGCCGAGCGTTCCCGGTATTCCCGAAAGCGTTTCAAATCCCGTAAGTCCCGCGCGCGCGGCGGTCGCCGCGGCTTTTGACATAAGTATGCCCGCGTCCGCGGTCATGGTCGTTCCGATTATTTCGCAGCCCGAAAGTCCCGCGCCTATCTGTATGACAAGACCGCGTATCCCGCCGTCGCCCACAAGCATATTCGAGCCGTTTCCCATAATCATAAACGGCGTGGATGTTTCGCGCGCCGTTGTTATTAAACCGATTAATTCCTCTTTACTTTTTACGCTTACAAACATGTCCGCCGGCCCGCCTATCCGAAACGAGGTATGCCTTGACATTGGCTCGTTCTCTTTAAGCTCCGGCGCAATCTCTTTGAATTTTTCTGTTATCATCCTTCTGCCTTTTCCTATTCTACCCTTCTTTTACATGCCGAGGTTACTGAAGGTTCAGTTGCTCCTCCATTTGGTGCATAAGCCGCTTGTTAAGCTCCACGGCGGCGTTATATCCCATCTTCTTCTGACGGTTGTTCATAGCCGCCACCTCCACAATTACGGCTATATTACGGCCGAGCTTTACCGGAATGGTAAGCGACGGTATATTTATACCCATAATATTTGTGTACTCGTCAACCATGCCCAAACGGTCATATTGCTTATTCTTATCCCACGGTTCGAGATGTATAACCATGTCTATGGTCTGCTCATCCTTTATGGCGCCCATACCGAAAATTTCCTTTATGTCAATAATACCTATTCCGCGTACCTCGACGAAATGCCTTATTATCTCCGGCGACGAGCCTACAAGCGTGGTATCCGACGTCTTTTTTATCTCAACCGCGTCGTCTGCCACAAGCCGGTGTCCGCGCTTTACAAGCTCGATTGCGGCCTCGCTCTTTCCCACTCCGCTCTCGCCCATGATAAGTATGCCCTCGCCGTAAATCTCGCACAGAACGCCGTGGCGGGTCTTGCACGGCGCGAGCTGGACATTGAGATAGCGTATAATCATACTCATAAACTGCGATGTGCCAAGCTCTGTTCTGAGCAGCGGCGTCTGGTACTTCTCCGCAAGCTCTATCATATCCGGAAAAATCTGCTGTCCGCGCGTTATGACAAGCGCGGGGAAGCCGAGATTAAAAAATTCTTCAAGCCTCTCAATTCGCTCCTCTGTCGAAAACTGCTCCAAGAAGGTAAACTCAACCTTACCCATTATCTGAATTCTGGTATTGTCAAAAAACTTCGAGAACCCCACCATCTGCAAGCCCGGACGGTTAATGTCCGAGGTAACTATATTCACCAGCTCAATATTCTGCGGCTCAACAATGACTTCGAGCTGAAACTGCTCGATCAATTTATTTAACGGTAATTTTGCCATCTTATTCATGCGGCAGCAACCTCCCCTTTATTTGCACACGTAATATACCTCATATATTATAGCATATTTTTATCATTATTTCAATAATAAATTAGTCAATATTATATAACAAATTAACAATAAATACAAAGAAAACTGCCATATTTTTAAAGAATTTGAAAAAAACAAAAAAAATCAAACAAACCTCTTGCAAAATCGAAAAAGTTGTGGTAGAATAGTTCATGATGTTTGTTTAATGCTATTATAGGAGGTGTTATCAATGGCTAAATGCGATATATGCGGCAAGGGCGTAAGCTTCGGCATAAAGGTTTCCCACTCGCACAGACGCGCAAACAGGACTTGGAAGCCGAATGTAAAGAAGGTTAAGGCAATCGTTAACGGTACACCGAAAACAGTTCATGTATGTACCCGCTGCCTTCGTTCGGGGAAGGTTCAGCGCGCCGTTTAATCCTAATAACGAAAAAATCGAGCAGCTTGTTCCGTTATTGCCGGCACAGGCTGTTTTTTCATGCCGCGGCAAAGTTATACCTGATAATTGTTACAAAATAATTATCCTATTTTTACATTTTATGGACAATGCATATAATATTGAAAAATTGTTTTGCAATTCCAAAAAAAGTGTGATATACTTATATATTAGAAAGCAATAATCTTTTTTAACAGATTTATACATATTATGGATATAATATAAATTAAAGGGGTGTATCTGTTGGAGAAACTCTTGATAAAGGGCGGTCACAGGCTAAAGGGCGATGTTACCATAAGCGGAGCGAAAAACGCCGCTGTGGCGATCCTGCCCGCGTGTCTGCTCGTCAAAGGGCGGTGCAGGCTCGAAAACCTGCCCGACATAAACGACGTAAAGCTCTATCTTAGAATACTCGAAAACCTCGGCGCACAAATAACAAATATAGATAAAAATACATTTGAAATAGACTGCACAAACGCGAATTCATACGCGCCGCCGGGCGAACTTACACGGCGTATGCGCGGTTCAAGCTACCTTATGGGCGCGCTGCTGGGCAGATTTAACAGGTTCAGGGTAGACCCTCCGGGCGGCTGCGATTTCGGAACGCGTCCGATCGATATGCATATTAAATGCTTTGAGCTTATGGGCGCAAGGGTGGACACATCGCGCGGGATAGTGGCGGCGGACGCGGAAAATCTCTGCGGCAACCGCATATTCTTTGACATAGTATCGGTGGGCGCGACCGTAAACGCAATACTCGCGGCAGTCCTTGCCGACGGCACGACCACAATCGAAAGCGCGGCAAAGGAACCGCATGTGGTTGATTTGGCAAACTTCCTAAACGCCTGCGGCGCGCAAATACGCGGCGCGGGTACCGATACGATAAGAATAAAGGGCGTAGAGTCGCTGCACGGCGTCAACTACGCGATTATACCCGACCAGATAGAGGCGGGAACCTTTATGATAGCCGCCGCGGCGACACGCGGGGACGTAACGCTTCATAACGTGATACCGCGGCATCTTGAAATTATCGGCTCGAAGCTTATGGAAACCGGCGTTAAGATACAGTACGGCGTTGACACCGTGCGCGTATGGGTGGAGGACGGAACGGTATTTCGCAAAATCAATTTCATCGCTCTCCCCTATCCCGGCTATCCCACGGATATGCAGCCTCAGCTTGTAACCTTTCTCACAACAATTCCCGGCACGAGCACGGCGCGCGAGGGAGTATGGGACGACAGGTTCCGCTACACAGGTCAGCTTAAGCGGCTCGGCGCGAATATCCACGTTGAGGGCAAGCTCGCGATTATCGACGGCGTGGACAGGCTTGTCGGCGCAAGCGTAAAGGCGAACGATTTAAGAGCCGGAGCCGCAATGATAATCGCGGGACTTATGGCGGAGGGCACGACCGAGATACGCGACATTTATCATATTGACCGCGGCTATGAGAATTTTGAGGACAAGTTCATAGCCCTGGGCGGCGATATACAGCGCGTACAGGTCGTTGAAGACCGATATATATAAACCGGTGTATCTTTAAAACCATTTATGGCTGTAATACATTACAGCCATAAATGATTTCAGGAGAAAAAATATGTTGGAACTATACTCGCTTATAAGCGGTTCATCGGGTAACTGCTCGCTTTTGACAAACGGGAAAACGAGCATATTAATAGACTGCGGCACCTCCGGCAAACGCGCGTTTGCCGCGCTGGAAGGACTGGGCTTTTCGCCGCAAAAGCTCGCGGCAATACTTGTCACGCACGAGCACGACGACCACACGAGGGGCGTCGGCATAATGGCAAGAAAGCTTAAGCTTCCCGTATACGCCACGGAGGGAACGCACAGAAACATGAAGGTGGGAGTCATTGATGACGCCCAGCGCCGGCTTGTCTCGCCCGATATAACCTATGACATAGACGGAATAGGCGTAACGCCTTTTACGATCCCGCACGACGCGTCTGACCCCTGCGGCTACAGCTTTACCGACGGCGCGGATAAGGTCACAATAGCCACCGATATAGGCCATATGCCCGATTCACTGTTCTCGCGCATAAGCGGGAGCAAAAGTATAATTCTTGAGTCAAACCACGATATAGATATGCTGCGAATGGGCGGCTACCCGTACCCGTTAAAGCAGCGAATTTTAAGCGACCACGGGCATCTTTCAAACGCCGCCGCCGCCAAAACAGCGCTGCGGCTCGTAAACTGCGGCACGGAGCATATAATGCTCGGTCATTTGAGCAACAATAACAATCTGCCGGAAATCGCGCAGATGGAAACGTTTAATATGCTTACGGACAACGGTGTGCGGGTGGGCATAGACGTGACGCTGCAAATAGCGGCGAGATACAGTGTGACGGCATTCGCCAAATAAAATAACAATGAAAGTTAATATAATCTGCATAGGAAAGATAAAGGAAAAATTCTATACCGAGGCAATAGGCGAGTACGCGAAGCGAATGAGCCGTTTTGCCGATTTCAAAATAACGGAGCTTGCCGACGAGCGCATACCTCAGAACGCATCGGACAAGGAAGCCGAGGCGATAAAAAATCGCGAGGGCGAAAAAATTCTTGCTAAGATACGCCCCGACAGCTATGTAATATCGCTGTGCATCGAGGGCGAGGCACTTGACAGCGTCGGGCTTGCCAAAACCGTAAATGACGCATATATGCGAGCAAGCTGCGTCACATTTATTATAGGCGGCTCGCTTGGGCTTTCCGACGCGGTAAAGCGCCGCTCCGATTTAAAGCTCTCCTTCGGAAAAATGACGCTGCCGCACCAGCTTATGCGCGTGGTGCTGTCGGAACAGATTTATCGCTCGTTCATGATTAATTCCGGAGCCGTATATCATAAATAATAATGCGGTGCGTACCTAACGCGCCGCATTTATTGTATCGTTTATAATACTCATTATTTCCGCATTGATTTCATCGATCGTTCTTATCCTTCCGCCGTCAGCGCAGCTTACTGTTTTCCAGCCCCGAAGCCGTGAAATCTCCACGGCGTTATCGTGGCTCTTTTTCATATACTCCGTGTCCCGCTCGTGAATATCCTTCGTTTCCGAATTGTTAATCTTATTGGCGCGCTCCGCCATGAGCCGCGCCGCCGCGTCATAAGGCATATCGAGAAATATTGTCACGTTCGGCTCAGGAAGCCCGAAGTGCCCGTATTCAAGCTCTGTCAACCAGTCAAGAAACCGTATTTTCTCATTCCAATCCGTAATCTTTGCCGCCTGATGAATTATATTTGACGGCACATAGCGATCCGCCACAATAACTGTTCCCGCGTCATAGTCGCGCCCCCAGTCCTTGCGGAAGGTCGCGAAACGGTCAACCGCGTAAAATGTCGCCGCCGCGTATGAATTTACGTCCGCCGCGTTCTCGCCGAACTCGCCGCCCAGATACATCTTTACAAGCGCCGACGACGGCTCGTTATACGCGGGAAATGATATAAGCCTCGCGGCCGTTCCGCTCTCGGTCAGCTTTTTATACACAAGCTCCGACTGCGTCTGCTTGCCGCTCGAATCGGTTCCTTCTATCGCTATTAAAATACCCATGACCTGCTCCTTAATCCTGCGGGAATTTCCCGCTTCTTCCCTTTAAAAGCACGGTAAACCCGAACTTGGGCAGCGCGAGCATACGCTTTGCCCGCCACGGCTCCTTTTTGAGTCTGTAGAACCATTCAAGTCCATGCTTGCAGTACCAATCCGGCGCTCTTAAAGCTGTTCCGGCAAACACGTCAAGACTTCCGCCTATACCCATTGCAACGCGGATGTTTTCAAGCCGCTTTGCGTTTCGCGCCAGCCATTGCTCCTGCTTTGGCGCGCCGAGGCACACAAACAGTAAATCCGCGCCCGACTTGTTTATTTCATTGACAATATATTGCTCATCCTCCGGCTTGAAATATCCGTTGCGCGTACCGGCAATTCTTATACCCGGATATTTCTCGCAAAGCTTTTCCTCAGCAAGCTCCGCCACGCCCGGCTTTCCGCCGAAAAGGAATACGCTGTGCGACGTGCCGCGTATCCTTTCGAGCACCTCGCACGCTATATCATAGCCCGCCGCGCGCTCGTTGATCGGCTTGCCCAGTATCTTCGCCGCGTAAACAACGCCTATACCGTCGGCGGTCAGAAGCTCCGCGCCGTTTAGAAGCCTTTTGAACTCCTCATCCTTGTATGCGGCCATAATAATTTCCGAGTTCGGAGTATACACCTTATGAACCTTATCCTCGTTAAAGAATTGCATGATCCTGTCGGCAGCCTGTTTTATCCCGACCATATCAACATATACGCCGAGAATATTGACCTTATCTTTCATTACTGTCTCCTTGGTAGTTATCAAAGAATTTAATTATCCCTCGTAATTATCCCCGCGCTCCGCCATGGGGATATACTTCTTCTCACTCACTATCGACTTATACGCCGGACGGATTATTCTCGAGCATCCTATCGTTTCTTCCAGCCTGTGCGCGCACCAGCCCGCAATCCTTGCAATCGCGAAAATCGGCGTGTACATTTCCGGCGCGATACCCAGCATTTTATATACAAATCCCGAATACATATCCACATTCGCGCACATAACCTTGTCGTTTTTCTTGACTCTCCGGAAACATTCCGGAGTAAGTCTTTCAATCATTTCGTACAGCTTTAGTTCCTTTTCCCACTCCGGATTTGTTGACGCGAGCCGCGCCGCTCTCTCCTTTAATAGAATACATCTCGGATCCGAGTATGTATATACCGCATGACCCATGCCGTAGATAAGCCCTGAACCGTCAAATGCCTCTTTGCGCAGGATTTTATCAAGATAATTCCTTACCTCGTCCTCGTCCGCCCAGTCCTTTACATTGCTCTCTATATCATCCATCATCGCCATAACTCTCGCGTTGGCTCCGCCGTGCTTGGGGCCTTTAAGCGATCCTATCGCCGCCGCTATCGCGCTGTATGTGTCGGTGCCGGAGGACGATACAACTCTTGTCGTAAACGCCGAGTTGTTACCGCCGCCGTGTTCGGCCTGAACCATAAGCAGTACATCGAGCATTTCCGCTTCTTCTCTTGTGTACTTATTGTCCGGCCGAAGCAGATACAAAAGATTTTCGGCGGTTGAAAGCTCTCTTTGCGGCACATGCAGATAAAGGCTCTCTCCGTCGTGATAATGCCGCTTTGCCTGGTATCCGGCGGCGGCCATCACCGGCAGACACGATATGAGAGTTATGGACTGCCTGAAAATATTTCCAACCGATGTATCGTCCGGATTTTCATCATATGAATACATCGCGAGCACGCTTCGCGCCATCTTGTTCATGATATTCTTTGACGGCGCCTTTAAAATCATATCCTCCGTGAACCCGTACGGAAGCTCGCGGCAGGCCGCGATCAAATCCTTGAACTTGTTCAAAACACCCCGGCTCGGCAGTCTGCCGAACAGGAGCAGATACACAACCTCCTCGTAACCGAAACGCCCCTCGCGCTCGCAGTTTTCCACAATATCGACTATATCATAGCCACGGTATTTGAGATGTCCCTCCGCCGGATATTTCTCGCCGTCCTTAATATGATAGCCGATAACCTGGCCAATCGAGGTAAGTCCCGCCATAACTCCGGTTTCGTCCTCGTTGCGCAATCCCCGCTTCACGCCGTAGGCCTTAAACAACTCCTTCGGAAACGGCTTGTATAAATCACTTGCTACCTTAAAAAACTGTTCCCTTTTTTTCGCGATATCCTTATCCATTAAACATCAATCCTTTCTTTATAAAATCTCCTTACCTATAACAAGCTTAACTGCATATCCTCAGCCTTAATCGTCTTTGCCGCCGCCGGAAGCGTGCGCACGCTGTATCTTTTTATATTATCTATATCGGACGCCTCCGCGAGAGTAACCCGCGCCGGCCTCACTCCGCCCTTGGGCTGCTTTACCACCTGCACGCCCTGTGTGCTCTTTGTAGACTTTAGCGGCACAAGCGCGGTGTCAAGGCATATAACCTTGTTGTTATCCGTAATAACGGCCACATCCGTATCCGTTTCGAGATACAGTATATCGACTATGGGCGACTTATCCGAATAAGCGTTTACAAGCTTTTTACGGTTTGTCTTTGTTTTGTAGTTTGAAAGCTCCACCTTTGCCATCTTACCGTTTTCAAAGGTGAACAGCATTATACCCTTATAGTCTTTTGTAACAACAGCGTAAAGTATTTTTTCATCCGCTTCAAGATCGAGTATTCCCGGCAGATATTCGCCGAGCTGCGTTACCTTGCAGTCCGGTATATCCTGCGTTTTCAGTTTATATGCGTTGCACTTATTTGAGAAGAACACAAGCTCGGAAACGTTCGTGGTTTCCGTTGTCACTGTAATCTCGTCGTCCTCGCGGAGCTTATGCTCGGATGTGGTGAACCTTAGCGAGTTCGCCGTAACCTTTTTGATATACTGCCCGCGCGTGAAGAATACCGTGCAGGCGTAGTCGTCAACATGCTCCTCTTCCCTGTACATGTCAAGGTTTTCGGCCTCGATAAGCTGCGTTTTTCTGTCCTGACCGTATTTTTTCGCTATATCCTTAAGCTGCTTCGAGATTTGTGACTTGACGGCTTTGTCGCTCGACAGCAGCTTATTAAGCTCGGCAATCTCCTGTGTCAGCTTTTCGATATTATCGACATTCTTAAGGATATATTCCTTGTTCAGGTTTCTCAAACGTATCTCGGCGATGTACTCCGCCTGAACCCTGTCAATACCGAATCCCACCATGAGATTGGGAACAACCTCGCTGTCGGCCTCTGTGTGGCGTATAATCGAAATAGCCTTGTCGATGTCGAGCAAAATCTTTTTAAGTCCCATTAACAGATGTAATCTTCTGCTTTTCTGCTCAATATCGAACTTTGCGCCGTTTCTTATACAGGTCATGCGGAACGCTACCCATTCCTTTAATATCTCCTTTATGCCCATAACCCGCGGAACGGAGTTTATAAGTATGTTGAAGTTGCATGAGAAGCTGTCCTCAAGCGATGTCAGCTTGTACAGCTTCAGCATGAGCTCGTCAGGGTTTATGCCGCGCTTTAAATCTATAGCAATCTTGAAGCCGTTAAGATCCGTTTCGTCGCGCGCGTCCGATATTTCGCGGAGCTTGTTCGCCTTTAGAAGCTCCATGATTTTGCCGATAATCTGCTCCGACGTAGTTGAATACGGAATTTCGGTTATCTCTACGCAATTGTTCTTTTTATCGTACCGATACGACGCCCTCATCTTGAAGCTGCCGCGCCCCGTCTCATATATGCCGCGCATCTCGTCCTTGTCATATATGATATTCGCGCCCAGCGAAAAATCCGGAGCGGGCATTATCTCCATAATATCGCAGTTCTCGTCCTTCATATACTCGATTGTTGCCTCGCAAACCTCGCGCAGGTTAAAAGAGCATATATTTGACGCCATACCCACGGCTATACCCTGATTGGGGTTTACCAGAATTGAAGGATACGCCGCCGGAAGCAGCGTAGGCTCCTTCAGCTCACCGTCATAGTTATCAACAAATTTTACGGTATTCTTATTTATATCAGTAAACAGCTCGGCGCAAATGGGTTCCAGCCGCACCTCCGTATAACGTGACGCGGCATATGCCATATCCCGCGAATACGCTTTTCCGAAGTTACCCTGCGACTCTATAAGCGGATGGAGCAGCGCCTCGTTTCCTCGCGTAAGCCGCACCATTGTTTCATAAATAGCGCTGTCGCCGTGAGGGTTAAGCTTCATTGTGGAACCGACAACATTCGCCGACTTTGTGAACTTGCCGCCCAACAGTCCCATTTTATACATTGTATATAAAAGCTTCCTGTGCGCCGGCTTAAGGCCGTCAATTTCGGGAATTGCGCGCGAGATGATAACGCTCATAGCATACGGCATATAGTTCGTCTCAAGCGTCTCTGTTATGGCCTGCTCCGCTATTGGCGCCAATATTACCTCCTGCCGGTCTTCCTTTTTCCTTCTTGCCATTTATTATGGCTCCTTTCATTTAGCTTTAATTAACCCGCGTTGTATTCAGCTCAAATCCACCATTTCCAGATAGTTTGAGCCCGTGTCCGCGATATGCTGTTTTCTGCCCGCGAGATTATCTCCCAGAAGCAGGTCGAACATCATAGCTGTTCGCTCCGCGCCCTCCGGCGTCACGCGTATAAGCCGGCGCGTCGCCGGGTGCATTGTGGTAAGGCTCATCATATCCGGCTGGTTCTCACCCAAACCCTTTGAACGCTTTATGTCAAAATCGTCCTTATCCTTTGACAGCCCCTCCTCCGTCAGCTCGGAAAGCAGCTTTTCCTTTTCACCGTCCGTATACGCGAACAGCTTTTCGCCCTTGCGCTTGCCTTTTTTATTTATTGTAATTTCATAAAGCGGTGACTCCGCGATATACACCTTGCCTATATCTATAAGCGTCGGAGTAAGACGGTATAGCATTGTCAGAAGCAGCGTCCTTATCTGAAATCCGTCAACGTCGGCGTCGGTGCAGATAATAATCTTATCCCAGCGCAGGTTGTCGAGGTTAAAGCTGTCCAGCTTCTGATTATGCGACGACTTTATTTCCACACCGCAGCCGAGAACCTTTAGAAGATCCACTATAATATCGCTCTTGAAAATCTTCGGGTAGTCCGCCTTTAAGCAGTTGAGAATTTTGCCGCGTATGGGCATAATCGCCTGGAATGACGCGTCTCGCGCGAGCTTGCATGAGCCCAGGGCGGAATCGCCCTCAACTATAAAGATTTCGGTCTGGGTTCTGTCCTTGGAGCGGCACGGAACGAATTTCTCGACGCGCGTTGTGACGTCCATCGAGCCGGTAAGCTTCTTTTTAATGTCTATTCTCGCCTTTTCCGCGTTCTCGCGGCTGCGCTTGTTTACAAGCACCTGATTTGCAATCTTTTCCGCGTCCGCCTTGTTCTCTATAAAGTACACTTCAAGCTGATGGCGCAAAAACTCCGTCATAGCCTCCTGGATAAATTTATTGTTTATCGCTTTTTTCGTCTGGTTCTCATAGCTCGTCTGCGTTGAAAACGAGTTTATTACAAGCGCGAGACAGTCGGCAACATCGGCAAACGTAATCTTTGATTCGTTCTTGTTATACTTGCCGTTCTGCTTCATGTACTGGTCTATGGCGTATACGTACGCGTTTTTTACCGCCTTGTCCGGCGAGCCGCCATGTTCGAGATAGCTTGAATTATGATAGTATTCGAGGAAGTTCACGCGATTTGAGAAGCAAAACGCAATCTGCATCTTCATTCGGTACTCGTCCTTGTCCTCGCGGTCGCGTCCCGAACGCTCGCACTCCCATGTTTCAACGGTTGTCAGCGCGTCCTCGCCAACGCTGTCCGAAAGATAATCCACAATACCGTTCTCGTAATAGTACTCGAACATCTCCATGCCATCCTCCGTCTCGTTATACAAGACGAACTTAAGTCCGGCGTTTACCATAGCTTGTTTATTTAATACGTCCTTATAAAATTCGAGCGGTATATCTATATCGGTAAAAACCTCCGTATCCGGCCGCCATTTCTGAATTGTTCCCGTCTGAACAGAGCGAACCGGCGTCTTTGTAAGCCCGCCTATATTCTTACCCTTCTCAAAATGAAGACTGTACTTCGTTTTATCCCGTATAACCTCAACATCCATGTATTCGGAGGAATACTGCGTCGCGCAGGCGCCCAGTCCGTTCAGACCCAGACTGTACTCATAGGTTCCGCCATTGTTGTTGTCATACTTGCCTCCGGCATAAAGCTCACAATAGACCAGCTCCCAGTTAAAACACTTTTCCGCTTCGTTATAGTCAAGTGGAATACCCCTGCCGTGGTCGCGAACCTCTATGGAATTGTCAAGAAATCTCGTAATCTCGATAAGCTTACCGTAACCCTCCCTTGCCTCGTCTATGGAGTTTGAAAGGATTTCAAAAAACGAATGCTCGCAGCCCTCAAGACCGTCCGAGCCGAAAATAACGGCGGGTCTTAAGCGGACGCGCTCCTCGTCCTTAAGCTTTATAATCGCTTCATTACTGTATTCGCCCTTCTTTGGCATTTGTTTCACCTTTTCCTAAATGAATTTAAAAAAATATATACGCAATTATTTTATAGCATTTTTCCCGATTTGTCAATAGTTATGCAATTTTTAAGACATGTTTTCCACAAAAAGGCACGGAAATCAATTATTACAAAACATTTACAAAATCCACAAAGAGTGATATAATATTAAGTATGGAAAACAGAAAA
>CANRAG010000025.1 GCA_947628515.1 uncultured Clostridia bacterium
ATAATGAACAATACTGAAAAGACAATGGACAAAATTGTGGCGCTGTGCAAGGGCAGAGGCTTTATCTTCGCCGGAAGTGAAATTTACGGCGGACTTGCAAACACATGGGACTACGGCCCGCTCGGCGTCGAGCTTAAAAATAACGTAAAAGACGCGTGGAGAAAGAAATTTATTCAGGAATCGAAATATAATGTCGGTATCGACTGCGCTATACTTATGAACCCCGAAACATGGGTTGCGTCCGGACACGTAGGCGGTTTCTCGGATCCGCTTATGGACTGCAAGGACTGTAAGTCAAGATACAGAGCGGACAAGCTCATTGAGGATTACGCGGTAGAGCACAATGAGGATATCTGCTGCGACGGCTGGTCGAACGAGCAGTTAAAGGAATATATAGATAATCACGAAATCGTGTGCCCCAAGTGCGGAAAGAAAAACTTCACCGACATCCGCCAGTTTAATCTTATGTTCAAGACATTTCAGGGCGTTACGGAGGATTCGGAAAACACAATATACCTCCGTCCCGAAACGGCTCAGGGCATATTTGTAAACTTCAAGAATGTTCAGCGTTCCTCACGCAAGAAGGTGCCCTTCGGCATAGCCCAGGTGGGAAAATCGTTCAGAAATGAAATCACGCCGGGTAACTTCACCTTCAGAACGCGTGAATTCGAGCAGATGGAGCTTGAATTCTTCTGTAAACCGGACACGGATCTGGAGTGGTTCGCGTACTGGAAGCAGTTCTGCATAGACTTCCTCCATTCGCTCAATATCCGTTCGGAGTCGCTTCGCTGCCGCGACCACGCCAAGGAGGAGCTTGCATTCTACTCAAAGGCAACAACCGATATAGAGTTCCTGTTCCCGTTCGGCTGGGGCGAGCTTTGGGGCATCGCGGACAGAACCGACTATGATTTAAAACAGCATATAGAACATTCCGGAGTAAATCTTGAATACATGGATCCGGTTACAAACGAAAAATATGTTCCGTACGTAATCGAGCCGTCGCTCGGTGCGGACAGGGTTGTGCTCGCGTTCCTATGTGACGCTTACGACGAGGAGGTTATAGACGCGGATAAGAACGATGTGAGAGTGGTTCTCCACCTGCACCCGGCGCTTGCCCCCGTTAAGGTCGCGGTTCTTCCTCTTTCAAAGAAGCTTGACGAGCAGGCGACGGAAATCTTTGAGAAGCTTTCGAAAAAGTATAACTGCGAATATGACAACGCCGGTTCAATCGGTAAGAGATACCGCCGCCAGGATGAAATCGGTACCCCGTTCTGTATCACATACGACTTCGACTCCGTGGAGGATGGGGCCGTTACAATCCGTGAAAGAGATACAATGGAGCAGACAAGAGTTAAGATTGACGAGCTTGAAAAATACCTTGACGAAAAGCTTGCGTTTTAAGATATAACCTAGCGCATATGCCCCTTGCAGGCAAGGCAGAGCGTTGCTCCGATTTAAACAAATTTAATATTGCAAAGACGGCGCAACCGAAGCTGCGCCGTCTTTATGTTATTATCTTGCAAAGAACGCTATTGCGCTGTAATTATCCGAGCCATCGGGCGCGCTGCGCCGACGCTCGTCCACCAGCTTTACCAGCCAGTCCCGCGGCCCCCTTGCGTACTTTAGGGTTTCCTCCATAAAGTCCTCCGTTACATACTCCCAGAACCCGTCGCTGCACAGAAGGAATTTATCGTTTTTGCCTATCTTTATTACATCCGACACATCAACATGAAATCCCGCCTCGGTGCCGAGACTGTGCAAAAGCTTGCTCCGGTCGGGATGATGGCGTATCTCGGTATAGCGTATCTCACCCGCGCAGAACGCCGCAAACGATACGGAATGGTCATCCGTAACCTCTTGTATAAGCTTGCCTCTTATGCGATATATACGGCTGTCGCCGCAATATGCCATAACAGCGTTTTTATCATTAGCCACAACCACAGCAATAGTAGTCGCTATCTTGCTCATCGCCGCGCTTGTTTCCTTCATATCGAGTATCGCCGCCTGAGCCGCCTCCACATATGCCCGCACAGCCTCGCTCGATACATCGGGAGCGGCATTGAAGCTCTGTAATACCGTGTCAACCGCGATACTTGACGCTATATCTCCGCCGCCATGTCCGCCCAGGCCGTCAGCAACCACCATACAGCATAGTCCGTCCCTGTTCAGCTTCCCTATGGAGTCCTCATTTTTCGGACGGCCGCCCTTGCCGGTAATTGACGCTATTCTCATATATATTCACTCCGTTCTGTAATTATCAATATACTTCAATCTCACTAACCGCAATATCAAGCCAGTCACCGTATATAGAGTCGTCTATATGCACCTTGATATATGTCGTGTCCACAGGCTCGTCAAACGCAATATCCTGCATAACACGGTATGCGTTCGGTTCAAGACGCTGTGTTTTCGACCCGCCCTCATACTCAATTGTTACCTGGGTTATACGTCTGTTCCTTGTATATGTCTGCTGCGATTTGCAATAACCGTTCGTCATCATAACGCCATGCACACGCTGCGGCGTCGCGGCAGTGAATGTAAATGTCGGCGTTAATTCGATATGCCTGTTTGACGACCACGCCGTATTCATATCACCGTCTACCGCGTAGGATTCATAATAGTAAAACGTTCCTTGCGCGTCGTGGTCGGCGCCTCGCGTAGATGACGCGCTGTAGGATGTGAACTCCGGCGGCGGAGCGTCGGTAACCGTCTCCGTTGCGGGTGTATCCTTGCCGCCGGGCTCATCCTCAGACATAAACATGCGGTACGTGACAAACCCGGCAATGCCCGCGAGAATTAAGGCGCTTATTATCACAATAACTACCAAAAGCTTTGATTTGCCCTTTGATTGACTAACCGGCGTGTAATTATTATATCTCCCGTCATATTGCGGCGGAGCATTATACTGATCGCCGCCGTATCGGTTCCCCGGATTGTACATGGCGTTATACAAAGCTTCCACGCTCTGCATTCTATCCTCTCTGCGCACCGCAAGACCTAACATGAGCGCCGCTTCGCATGACGCGTCAATCGCAATTCCGTACATCGACGGCTTAACTATATTATCCTGCTTGAGTCTATCCAGCGACTCCGGTGGCTTATGCCCCGTTATTGCCCGATACATTGTAGCGCACAGAGCGTAAACATCCGTCCATGCGCCCTGCTCGCCGTGGGTTCTGTACTGCTCCTCCGGAGCAAAGCCGGGCTTTAACTGAATTGAAAGGCTCTTGCTCCCGTTGGCGCTCATCTCGCGGGCCGCGCCGAAATCTATCAGCTTTAAGGATAAATCCCTGCCTACCATTATATTATCCGGGCTTATGTCACGGTGAATTATTCCCGCCTTATGCACTACCGCAAGGGAGCGCATAACCGGCTTCATCATGTTGAATACCTGCCCTGCGGGGAGCCTGCCGCCGTTTTTATCAAGATAATGCCCCAACGTCTCACCGTCCATATATTCCATAACTATATAAGCGGTGTCGTTTGCCTCAAAGAACGCTCTTACCGACACAATACCCGGCATTGAGTTGAATTTGGCAAGCGCCTTCGCCTCGCGCAGGAATTTGGCGCGGCCGCTTGCGAACTCATCGCTGTCAACTCCGGAAAAAACCGTAACGGAATTTTGGCTTGCCGTATTCCTTGTGGCAAAGCCGTTGGGAAAATACTCCTTTATCGCAACCTTCGTATTGCTTTCGGCATCCTTAGCTGCATATGTAATACCAAACCCGCCCTCGCCTATCATTCTGCCGAGGATATATTTACCGTTAAGTATAGTTCCCGGCTTCAGATGATGCGGCACAGTAATATGCGCGTTATTATCATATCCGCACACCGGACATCTTCCGGATACATTGTCACAGAAACAATTTACGCAGAAATTTACATTACTTGCCATTATTCCTCTCCTTTTCTCCAGTTTATTATATTATATATTATATCAAATAAAATTCATTTTGTCGACAGTTTTTATTCGATTTTTGGAGTCAATTTATAATTTTTCCTTGAATTTAGCCTGCGACTGTGATATAGTTGTAATATATGAATTTTGGAGGATACTATGGACTATAACGAAATAAGAAGGCGCGAAGCGGAATACAATAAAGAAAACGGACTTCTGCCGTCGAAAAAAAATCCGAAAAAGCTTGTAATAATCTGCATAATTGCCGTATTTGCCGTATTTGCGGCAGTGGCGTCCGTGATTTTATATAATAATTCGCGCGAGACAAACAACGATATAGAAGTAATAACCACCGCCCCAAAAGAGCCGGCGGCTACATTAGCTCCCACTATGGCGCCCACGCCCGAACCCACGCTCGCACTGTCGCGGCGCGGCACAGCGCAGCCCATACCTGAGGATGTGCGCGCGCAAATGAACGGGAAATCCATGCCCGCAGGAGCGTCCATTTCATACGACCAGCTCTCGTATCTCACCATACCGCACTATGACTTTAATTATAATGTGACGACCGGACATCTTGTAGTCAACAAGGCGCTTGCGGAGGAGGTTCTGGATATATTCGCCGAGCTTTTCGATGTGAAATACCCGATAGAAAGAATGGAGCTTATCGATAAATACGGCGCGGACGACTGGACGTCAATCGACCACAACAATACATCCGCGTTCTGCTACCGCAATTCGACCGCCGGCTCCGGAAAGCTGTCAAATCACGCATTGGGACACGCAATCGACATAAACCCGCAGATTAACCCGTATGTAAGCGGGAACGGTACCGGACAGCACCAAAACGCCGCCGAATACTGGTCGCGCGACACAAGCAAATGGACGACGGAAATAGCAAAGGCAGCCTATATCGGGCCTGGCACGGAAATATACAGAATATTCGTAACGGAACACGGCTGGACCTGGGGCGGGAGCTGGGCAAGCTACCGCGATTATCAGCACTTTGAAAAATAAAATAAAAACCTATATCCTGCCGCTTTTCGGCAGTAAAAATTTAACGTAAAAAGAAGCAAGCGTCTCGCATGTTTTCCCGAAAGAGGCTATACATATGTATGCGAATGAGGGAAAACATGCAAGACGCGCCGCTTATCTTTCACGTTATACGCCTCTTGTTTCGGGATTCCATATAACCTTATGCATCTGGATCTGGAACCTTACATCCTTTAGCGCCGAATTCTTCTTAAATTCTTCTATAACCCTGCTCAGCGGATATTTGCCGAACACCGTTCCGCAGTAGATATACGGCGCGTCATCACCATACTTATCGACAATGCCTTTAGCAAACGACGCGGCTATTTCCAAATCCTCATCCGAGCCTATCACAAATTTCAAAACGTCCGTTTTTCGCAGCTCATCATAGTTTGACAAACGCATCTTATACATTTCGCCGCTCGACGGCAGCTTGAAATCAACGGTGAAAAACAGGTTTTCGCTGTCCTTTATAAGCTCCCGAAAGCCCGTAATATCACAAGAGCCGTTAGTCTCTATATTAACCTCATACCCATGCTCGCAAAGCATATTTACAAGCCGTATGGACTCCGGCAGAAGCAGCGGCTCGCCGCCTGTCAATGTCACCCGTCTGTAATGTCTGTTAACGTATGACATAATCTCAGGCACGCTCATTTCCTTTGGCTTTATATCGCTGTAACGGTTCGGTTCAACCGCGTACATCGAGTCGCAGTATGAACACCTGAGATTGCAGCCCGTAACCCTTATAAACGTGCACAGCGAACCGGCGCGCACGCCCTCGCCGTCTATACTGTCAAATATCTCGGAAATAAGCATCTCATTTTCTCCTTCGTATATTATTTTCCGGTAATAAAACGCCAATATTATTCCTTTATATATGACGCGATATTATCTATACTCTCCTGCACGTCCACACGGAAACAATACGGAGCAAGGCAGTCGCATATATATTTTGCAAGATTTTCCGCGGTGGGATTAAAGTCCACCACGTCATTAATAACCTTGTGGTCAAATTTATCCTGAACCTGACGCTTGATATGGGTAAAATCCATTACCATACCGTCCTCGTTAAGCGTTTTTGCGCGCAGGAACACATCAATTATCCAGTTATGACCATGAAGATTTTCACACTTCGAACCGTAACTCAGTTTAAGCCTGTGCGCGGCCGAAATCTCTATTCTTTTTCTTACCTCATACATTTTCTTTTCTCTCCATATATTCTTCGTACCCGCGTTTTCTCAAAAAGCATGCCGGACAATGCCCGCACCCTTCGCCTGCTATGCCGTTATAACAGGTAAGGGTTTTTTTATAGACAATATCCATAACGCCCAGCTTGTCCGCAAGCTCCCATGTCTGCGACTTGTCAAGCCACATAAGAGGCGTATGTATTACAAAATTGTATTCCATTGCAAGATTTAGCGTTACGTTAAGGGACTTAATGAAAATATCCCTGCAATCGGGATAACCCGAAAAATCCGTTTCGCATACTCCCGTTACTATATCCGCAATACCATGCGTTTTTGCATAAATCGCCGCGTAGGAAAGGAACAGGTGGTTTCGTCCCTCAACAAAGGTATTCGGCGGCGCGCCCTCCGGCTTCGTCTCCTCCACCGGAATATCCTCACGGGTAAGCGAGTTTGCCGCAAGTTGGTTTATTACGGGCGTCGGGATGATTTCATAGCCGATGCCCTCGTCCGCGCAGATATCCGCCGCGCATTGCAGTTCCTTTTTATGGCGCTGTCCGTAGTCAAACCCAATCGCGCTAACATTATCCTTACCGAATTTATCAATCGCCCAGTACAGACATGTGGTGCTGTCCTGACCGCCCGATAATACAACTAACGCCTTTTTCATACACCAATCACCAACCTTTCCTGCCCGTCAGTTCATTAAAAGCGAGTTAAACAAACGTTCCTCGGCAATCCTCTCATATTTTGTACCCTTGCGTCCGTAGTTTGCGAACGGGTATATCGATATACCCCCGCGCGGAGTGAATATCCCCTTTACCTCGATATATTTGGGGTCCATAAGCTTTATCAGGTCCTTCATTATAATATTAACGCAGTCCTCATGGAAGTCGCCCCTGTTGCGGAAGCTGAAAAGATACAGCTTTAACGATTTTGACTCCACCATTTTCATGTCCGGTATATAATTTATTCTGATCTCCGCAAAATCGGGCTGTCCCGTAATAGGACACAGGCTCGTAAACTCCGGACAGTTAAACGTAACCATATAGTCATTCTCCGGATGCTTGTTTATAAAAGTTTCAAGCACATCCGGCGCGTATGTGTCCCTGTAAACGGTATTCTTATTCCCCAAAAGGGACAACCCCTTTTTTTCCTCTGTCGTTCTCGGCATATACACAGTCCCCCTTACTTCATAAGCCATCTTAGCTTCTGCTGTGTCGAATGTTTCATAATATCCTCCAATGTGCTCCGGTCGCCGTCAAGTATCGCCCGCTTCATGCGTTCAAGGCACTGTTGAAACTCCGTTATCTGCGTCGCAAGCTGCTCCCCGTTTTCGACAAACAGCTCGCTCCACATCTTCTCGTTTATTACCGCTATTCTTGTGCAATCCTGCAAGCTGCCTCCGGCAAACGAGCTTGCGCGTTCAAGCAGGGGATTGTCGCATAGCGCCACCGCCACAACATGCATAAGCTGTGACGTGTAGGCGATAATGGCGTCATGCTCGTCGGGAGACGTCGTCGTAATAACGCCGCAGCCTATATACTTTGCCATATCGCGTATAAGCTCGATTGTTTCGGCTTTCGTTGACGCTGTAGGGGTTATAATATACGGCGCGTTATCAAATAACGTATCGGTCGAGCTTTTATAACCGCCCACCTCTCTGCCCGCCATAGGATGTCCGCCCAGAAACTCTACGCCGTCGGGCAGTATCTTTTCCATTTCGCGGATTATAAAGTCCTTAACGCCCGTGACGTCGGTAACGACCGCGCCCTTTTTGAGACGGTCCGCGTTATCGCGGACAAAATCCACATTGAGCTTCGGATAGAGGCACATAATTATAAGGTCGGCATTCTCCATCGCGTCGCCCGGAGTGTCATACGCCTCGTCAATCGCCCCGTCCGCCAGAGCCAAATCAAGACTTTCCCTTGTTCTGTTATACGCGGCAATCTTGCAGTCACGGAAACCGCGCAGCCGCCTTGCGATTGAACCTCCTATAAGTCCGAGTCCTATTACAGCTATTTTCATATCAGTCCATCCTCCGGAAATTATTCGGCGTTTTCGCCATATGTTGAAATATTATAGTCAATGACGCTCTTTCTCTGTCTGTAAAATTCCAGATATGTCATGTACATATACGGCATCAAAAGCGCCTGCCCCAAAAACATAACGACCGGCGAGCCGTAAACGGCTACTACCATGCCCATGAGCATAAAGTACAGAATAAAGGACAGACCTATGAGGAAATATCTCATTCTGAACCCGTGCATAATATTTTTGGTCATTCTGAACGCCCGCTTGCAGGGCACATCCGGATCCTCCGCAACGATATACGTAATTGCGGCGTATTCAAATCTCTTATATATAACCGGAACCGACGCGGCTGCGGTTGCTCCCAGATACAATAGCGACGCTATGCCCAAATACGGCAGATTATCGTTTATATATTTACTAAGCTCCAAAATACCGGCGTTTGTCGGATTTGTAAGCACCTCGCCGTACATCATGACGATATGTTCAATAACCTCGGCGTCTATAAGTAAAAATGCGGCGACAGCCGCGACAGCCGTCGGTATGAACATTATAAGCGACCAAAGTATTATCTTTAAATTCTTTAAAAACGTGATTTTAAGCGTGTTGCCGTAACGCATGGTAAAGCCCGACAACAGCAGATTGTAATCGCATTTCCTTGCATTGCTTTCCCCTAACGGCTGTATATTCATGAGCATTCGTATAAATCCCACAAGGAATATCTCCGTTACAAACACCGCCAAAATTATATCTATAATATTCACCGCTGTCATTGCCGCCGCGCCGCTTCCGATTTTCAGTATAAACATTCGGATATATATAGGCAGCAGATATGTCGGGATGAGGTATATCATAGCGCCCACAACCGCGGCAAAATAGCAGTTTTGCAGTCTCTCCCTCGCCCCGTGCTTATAAAATGATGAGCCGTACATATTTAATCTCCCTTTCGCCGGATATTCGTGTGATTTTTTATCATACTATATAATACCATACTTATTTAAAAATGTAAATAGCGATACAAAATGATTTTTCGGCAGGCAAAAGGCCTGCCTTTTCTCATATCCGCTTCGCCTCAAGATAAAATCTCTTGTCGCAGGCTTCGCCCATGGAAAACGTCTTGCGCGGGAGCGAGCCGTCCTTTATGACCGTCGCGAAAAGGTCGTTCTTTGCCATAGCGTCAACAATAAACCCGATTGTATTATCCTTTTGCGTAAGGCTTCTCACAACATCGGCGCCGTGAATATAGTCGATCCCGCCGCCCTCGGCCGCAAGGTGTTCGTCGAGGAATTTCTGAAGCGTTCCCACCGCAAGATTGCACGGCGCGTCAGTAATATAAATCGTCTTTTCCTCGCCCTGCCGCGTTATCACTATCCTCTGACCGCCGTTATCGCTCTCGGAAATCTGCGGATAATACGCGTAGAGCGCCCTCTCAAGCTTTTTAGTGTCAACGTCAAACACAACTCTGTGTATCGGCTCGAATTCGAGCGCTTCATCATGCAGGTTCATAAGCTCAACCAACGCGAACCTCGCCGGATGATTTCCCCGCTCTTTTTCCGTAAGGGTTTTCTTTATTTCCTCCCAGCAGGTTTTTGCCGTCGCCAGCGAATGGTTTCCGTCGCCTACCGCTATTACAAGCGCTTCCTTATCCGTTACGCCGTATTTTTTATTAAAATCGGCTCTGTCCTCCAGACGGCGTATGCCGTCTGCCACGCCCCGCTTTGAAGTCTCGTCGAGCAGCCTGCCCCTTATATGCCCGCCGCCCTGCATGAGGTCAAAGTCATAAAGCGTTTCAAGCTCCTGAGCGCGCGCCGTTATAGGCTCCACTATTTCCTTTCTCCTGTCGTCTACGAGCATGAGTATATGCGGCAGTTCAAGCGGCGCGTCCCTTCTTATTCTCTGCCTCGGCGGTATTCTTGAAATTATTGTGCCCTCCGTCGCGCGTACCGCCGACTGCGAGCCTTCTGAAAAGTCATAATATTCAAGGTCTATCTCGCCCACTATACCGTGGCGTACCCTGCCGTTTTGCTGCTCGCGCTCGACATATATAAGACTGTTCGGATATTCCCGGAATATGCCGTCCTTTATATACCGCTCCATTGTCGCGTTTATCCTCTTTATTCTCTCCTCCGCGTCGCCGTCGTTGAGATATGCCTCCGGGAATATTATATTGAGCGTTGACGGCGCGTCGCCCACAAATTCGGCAGCAGCCTTCCAATACTCTGGTTCCGACGAATACTGGTCGCAGGCTACCACGCTCCATTTTGAAAAATCCCGGTCTTTTGGCAGTAAAATATCTGCCGGCTTGAAAATTTCCACTTATTAATCCTCCTTAACAATATCCGCAAAATCGCATTGGGTTGCCTTTTGTAAATCCTTCGGCGTCATGACGAGCGTCACTCCGCAAACTCCGCCGCTTACCGCTATTTTGTCAAGCTCCCGCGCCGATGAGTTTATATATGTCGGGTACTTTTTCTTCATGCCTATAGGCGACACGCCTCCGCGTATATAGCCCGTAAGCCCCAAAAGCTCCTTTACATGTATCATTTCAACCCTTTTATCGCCCGCCGCTTTTGCGAGCTTCTTTAAATCCACTTCACGATTAACCGGAATACATACAACCATAATCCCGCGCTTCTCGCCGCGCACCACAAGCGTTTTAAACGACATTTCCGGCGCGAGTCCGGTCAGCTCGGCAATCTTTACGCCGAAATCCTCGCCAACCTCCTCCGCCTCATACTCTATTTCTTCAAACGGCAGCTTTGCCGCCTTTAATATCCGCATCGCGTTTGTCACAACGGGTTTTCTTTTAGCCATTTATCATCAATCCCTTATTTTAATTCTACAACGGTAACGCCGTCGTCTCCCTCGCCGAACGCGCCCGGCCGCCACGATTTGACATTTTTGTTCTTTCTTAGCATATCGCGGATATATTTTTTCAGAACGCCCGTTCCCTTACCGTGAACAATCCTCGCCGGTGATATTCCCGCGAGATAGCAGTCGTCAAGGAACTTTTCCACATTCATCCACGCCTCGTCCGGATACTGGCCTCTTACGTCCACCTCGGTCGACGCGTTCTTCGTTTTGGACTCAAACGCCTTTACCGCGGGCTTTATGAACTTATCCGCAAGCTCCTGCCGCTGTTTCTTATCCGCGTCTATGCGGCGAAGATTGGAAACGTGCACGTCCATTTTTATAATTCCGGCCTCCACCCTGACCTTGCCCGACTTGTCCGGCGGCTTTATAACGGTCGCCTCCTGGTCGAGATCGAGTATCTTTACAAGCTCGCCCGGCTTAAGATTTTTCGGCGGCTCAACAAAGGTCTGCTTCGGCCTTGAGACGCGCTTCATCTTCTCGTCCAGGCTGTCCTCGCGCTTTTTGAGTTTTTCTCGCGCCTTGCTCATACTGTCACCTAAATCGCCGGCGGCTTTTATTCCCTCTCTGCGCATTCTTTCAAGGTCATGTATAATCTCATTCGCCTCGCTCTTTGCGTCCATTACTATAATTTTCGCCTCGCGGTTCGCCTCCTGTAGTATTCTTGACTTGCTGTCTTTGAGCTTTATTCTCTCCGCCTCCACCTGACGCCGCAAGTCCTTAAGCTCCCGCTTCATACGCTCGTTCTCGTCCGCGTCGCGCCGCGCCGAAGCTCTTGCCTGTTCAAGGTCGGTTATTACGTCCTCAAACCTTATATCCTCATCCGAAAGTATATCATTCGCGCGGCTTATTACGCGCTCATCCAGTCCGAGCCGCCTTGAAATGGCAAACGCGTTGGATTTGCCCGGCACCCCGATTAGCAGCTTGTATGTCGGCTGTAATGTTTTTACGTCAAATTCGCAGGACGCGTTTTCAACGCCGTCCGTTGTGAGCGCGAACAGCTTCAACTCGCTGTAGTGCGTTGTCGCAAGCGTTTTCACGCCCCGGGCACGCAGACTTTCAAGAATTGCTATCGCAAGCGCCGCGCCCTCGGTCGGGTCCGTGCCCGCGCCCAGCTCGTCAAATAGCGCGAGCGTGTTGTTATCGACATTCTTTAAAATCTTTACTATATTCACCATATGCGACGAGAACGTCGAAAGACTCTGCTCAATCGACTGCTCGTCGCCTATATCGGCGTACACCTTTGAAAACACCGCCGCGTCGCTGTTATCACCGGCGGGGATGTGCAGTCCAGCCGCCGCCATCAGCGAAAGCAGTCCCACGGTTTTAAGCGTTACGGTTTTGCCTCCAGTATTCGGGCCTGTGACAACGAGCGTGTCCGTATCTCCGCCGAAGTTGATGTCGTTTGAGACCACCTTGTCCTTATCTATAAGCGGATGCCGAGCCTTTTTGAAATTTATAATACCCTTGCCGTTAAGTCGCGGCTCGCTAGCGTTCATATCGAGCGAAAGTCTGCCCTTTGCAAATATAAAATCAAGCTCCGCCATGATGTTGTAATCAACTAATATCTCATGCGAGTTTTCCGCGACCGCGGCCGAAAGCTCGGCGAGGATGCGCTCAATCTCCCGCTGCTCCTTATTGCGCAAATCTCTTATCTCATTGTTGGCGTTTACCACGCTCATCGGCTCTATAAACATTGTCTGCCCCGTCGCGGATGTATCGTGCACAATTCCCGGCACCTCCGACTTGAACTCGGCCCGCACGGGAATAACGTATCTGTCCGAGCGCATCGTGACAATTGCGTCCTGTAAAAACTTCTTATAGTGCGCACTGTGAACCATGCCATTTAAGGTATCCTTGATTTTTACGTTTAAACTTTTCATCCGGCGGCGTATTGTTCCCAGCTCGCCCGATGCGTCGTCGGCAATCTCCTCCTCGGACACTATCGCGCCGTTAATTTTATCCTCCAGCGCCTTTGCCGTTAGAAGCTGTCCCGCCATATCCCGCAGTGTTTTACATTCCTCGGATACGTCGTCAAGATACGACTTTACGCGCCGTGAAACATACAGCACCCGCGAAACCGCCATAAGCTCGCGGGCAAGCAGTGCGCCGCCCTGCTCCGCGCGCTTAACGCTGCCGCGCACATCCTTAACGGAAAGACTTACCGGCGGTCTGCCAAGCTTTAAAAGCGTGGACATTGCCTCGGTTGTTTCCCGCTGCGCCGCCCTCGCCTCGGCTGCCGTTGTATACGGCTCCAGCTTGTATATCCTCTTTTTCACCTGCTCGGACTCGGTATAGCCCTGCATCCGCTCCAGTATTTTGTCAAATTCCAATATCTTTAAAACTTTTTTCAATTTCAATCCTCTTTTATCTCATATACTTTAAGGTCGGAATACTCGCCTATAAGCGGCGCCATCTGACGGAAGCCTATCTTGCCGCCGCCGAGCGCCGCGCCGTATTCCACGCCGTCGTCCTGCCATGAAAACACGGTGAGCCCGTCAACCGCGAAATCGATCCTTCCGTTATGCTTCGTAAGTTTCAGCTCATAGTATTCTTTCGCGTCGTCACAATCCGGTATCGGGTCAGCGCCCTGACATACGAGGTGGAAGCCGCAGCTCTTTCTCAAATTACAGGTGTGAAAACCTCGCTCCTCATCCCACTTTCTGCGGAAATATGACACATGATACGCGTTTATGTCGCCGCTGTGATACAAATTATACTGTCCGTCGCGCGGCGCAAGCGACGGGTCGAACAAATCCTCCCCGTTTTTGCCCTTTGCGGAGAAGAATAATATACACAGTCCCGGCTCCTCAATCGGGCGGAATTTCCACTCGATTTCCACCTCCGACGGAAAATCTTCCGGACACCAGAAAACAAAATTTGATTTCTGTCCCAAATCCGCGGAAAGATTGTTTTTCATGCGCATCCTGCCGTTTTCGAAATAAACGCTCGCGCTGCCCTCCATTATAAAATCCTTAACGTCCGCCTCACACGCGAGCGGGTTTTCATATATTAACTCTCTCATTATCAGACTCTCCTCCATATATTTGTCCTATTATATATTATAGCAGTATTTACCGAAAAAAACAATACGGTATTTGAAAATAATCCCCGATGCGAAACCGACTTTGCCGCGCAACCGCTTTTTTTGCAAAGCGTATTGCTTTTTTGTTAAAAAAGGTGTAAAATTAAGATATACTCTATACAAAGGATTGATGTCTATGAGGTTATTCTTAATTTACACTATGATGTTTTCGAGCGGCAGCATGTTCGGCTGGTGTATCGAGCTCATTTTCAGACGTTTTTTCTCAAAGAATAATCCTGAACGAAAATGGATAAACCCCGGTTTCCTTAACGGGCCGTGTCTGCCGCTTTACGGCTTCGGACTGTGCGCGCTGTACACAATGGCGCTGCTTGAAGAATACATATCCGTTGAAAACGGACTTGTACAAAAGCTTATCCTTTTTGCGCTCATGGCGATTGCAATGACAATTATCGAGTATATAGCCGGTATAATATTCATAAAAGGACTTAAAACAAAGCTGTGGGATTATACCAACGAATGGGGTAACATTCAAGGCATAATATGTCCCAAATTTTCATTCTTTTGGGCGGTTCTGAGCGCGGCGTACTATTTCCTTGTCCATCCCCATATACTGAACGGCATACACTGGCTCAGCGAAAACCTCGCGTACTCGTTCTTTATCGGAGTATTCTTCGGAATATTTATAATCGACGTGGCGTACTCGCTACAGCTCGTTGTAAAAATACGCAAATTCGCCGCCGACAATGAATTCGTCGTGCGTTACGAACGATTGAAGTCGGAAATCCAGCAGCGAACGCAGGAAAACCGCACAGGGTTTTCAAGCTTTGTGCTGCAATTCCGTTCGGAGCATTCGTTGGCCGACTCTCTCGAACTGCATCTTAAAAAATACAGAGACAAGTCAGTAAGGAAATAAACTCGAATATGAAATATAATTGATAAGGATAATGATGGATGAAAAAAATATTTTTATTTGCAATAGTCGTATTTGCGGTATTCAGCGCAAGCGTATCCGCCATAAACGCCGTATCTGTAGAATTTACCGCCGGTGACGATATACTCATTATAAACGGCGCAAAGGTTCAGGTCGAAAGGCCGTATATTTCCGGCAGCGGCACAACCATGGTTCCTCTAAGAGTAATATCCGAAGCGTTCGGCGCAAAGGTCGAATGGAACGACGCCGAGCAGGAAATTGCGTTATCGTACGGTGACTGCGATATAAATCTTAAAATAGGCTCGCGCGATGCGCTTGTAAACGGAAAGCCGGCAAGACTGGAACAGCCGCCCGTTCTGTCCATGAGCGGCACGACCATGGTTCCGCTCCGCTTTATAAGCGAAGCGTTCGGCGCGGACGTCGGCTGGGAGGACGCTACCGGGCGTATAACCGTTACCAAGAGCGTGGATATACCCGAACAGACGGTGGGCGCCGATGATATTAAATACGATGAACCCAAGCTCGGAATTTCCCTCGTACTTCCCGACACAATCGAGGCATACAGCAAAATCAGCGGCGGCAGCCACCGCTGCTATATTGCGAAGAACAGGCCGGATAAATACGTTACTGCGTCCGACAACCTCCGGTACGAGCAGCTTTCAAACAGCTCCTATGTCCGCGCGTTCATATACGGCTCCAAAGACGAATTGACCGCCCAAGCTATGTCGGACTATGAATATGATATAAAGAATACTCTTTACGATAAGGATAAAAACGAAATAACGGAAGTTGTGCCGGTAACAGTCGGAGGAATAACGGGGTATATGTTTACCGTAACCACTTCCGGAACAATACACAGTGACGGAACGGCGGCATATCTTTATATGGATAACGGCGAATTTGTCAATAAATTCATAATAAACAGTTCTGTAAGCTGTCCTTTGGACATTCCTGAAATCATAGAAAACATACGCGTTTCCACCCCTGTTTCCCCGTCGGCGGGAACATATCAAATGAGCTCCGGCTCCGCCGAATACACTGCGGAAAAGCTGAAAAATGTTAGCTTCATGCTGCCCGATACATTCGCGGTATATGTGAACAGCTCAAATAACAATGACAGATATATATACGGCACACAGTCGTCGGTACGGTTTACAATTTCCTATACCGACCTGTCCACGGGGAAAATATCGCATGTGTATAAAGATGTAGAAAGGGCGCGCAGCTCGCTCTCATCGGCTATGGACGGTAAAAGCCGCGCTGTGCTTTCCGCAACGGGCGGCGTTCCCATGGGCAACACCTATGGCGCAAAATGCGGCCTGCTGAAAAACGACGGGGATACGGCGAGATATATTTATTACTATTGGCACACCGAAAACAACATCCAATACTGCGTAACCGCGCAGTTCGGCGAAAAAGAGGATCCCGACGTCGTAACAGCACAGCTCGAACAGCTTTTCATAAACGCGAAATGGTAAGCGCAAGAGCCCGACGCGCGGTATACTTTAAACTGTAACAAAATTGCCTCGCCTGCATACAATAACGCAGGAAGGGGGTGTGCTTATGCGCGGCGAATGTCGATTAAGTGACGTAACAAAAGCCTATTTAAGCAGATTTCATTATATCTTAGACGATATGATAGAAGGTATGACGACGGCGGGGTTGACCGACAGTATATCACATAATTTTATAGTTCAGATGATACCGCATCATAAAGCGGCCATAGAAATGTCTGAAAACATATTGAAATACACAACTCTCGTGCCGCTCCAGGAAATCGCTCAAAATATTATAGCCGAACAGACAAAAAGCATTGAAGATATGCGCGGCATAGAGAGCGAATGCGGAGAACATATAAACTTAAGCCGCGACGTGCAATTGTATCAGCGCAGGGTTAGTCAAATTCTTCATACAATGTTCCATGACATGGGAAACGCGGCCGTAACAAATAACATAAACGCGGACTTTATGCGTGAAATGATTCCGCACCATCGCGGAGCCATTGAAATGTCAAAAAACGCGCTGCAATATGATATTTGTCCGGGATTACATCCGGTACTAAACGCTATAATCACCTCGCAGCAAAGAGGAATTATGCAAATGCAGCAGCTTTTAAAATGTATCAACCGTTAGAACCGTGTGAAATCAGCCGCTTTCGGCTCATTCGGAGCCTTGCGGTATATTAAATAAGGGGCAGGGTTTCCGCTTAGTATTAACCCTGCCCCTTTATATTATTCTTCTATATGCGGTAGCTTTGCAAAGCTTGCCTCAAGTTCTTCGTCCGTGGGAATTTGATCCGTCATCAGACCGTCATGGAACTTTTCATATGCTACCATATCGAAATAGCCCGTACCGGTAAGACCGAACACTATTGTTTTGTCCTCGCCTGTTTCCTTGCACTTTAGCGCCTCGTCTATGGCAACCTTGATTGCATGGCTCGACTCCGGAGCCGGAAGGATACCCTCAACTCTCGCGAACATTTCGGCAGCCTCAAATACTGACGTCTGCTCAACCGCGCACGCCTCCATGTATCCGTCATGGTAGAGCTGTGAGAGAGTTGTGCTCATGCCGTGGAAACGAAGTCCGCCCGCGTGGTTCGGCGACGGGATAAAGTCGCAGCCGAGAGTGTACATCTTCGCAAGCGGGCATATCATACCCGTATCGCAGAAGTCATATGCGAACTTACCGCGCGTGAAGCTCGGACACGATGCCGGCTCAACGGCTATTATTCTGTAGTCCTTCTCACCGCGAAGCTTCTCGCCCATAAACGGAGCTATAAGTCCGCCGAGGTTCGAGCCGCCGCCTGCGCAGCCGATAATAATATCCGGCTTTACTCCGTACTTATCGAGCGCCGCCTTGGTTTCAAGGCCGATAACCGACTGGTGCAGCAGTACCTGATTAAGCACCGAGCCGAGAACATATCTGTATCCATCGTTTGATACTGCAACTTCAACCGCCTCTGAAATAGCGCAGCCGAGGCTCCCCGTCGTACCCGGATGCGCGGCAAGAATTTTTCTGCCGACCTCCGTGGTTTCTGACGGCGACGGCGTTACAGTTGCGCCGTAGGTGCGCATAACCTCGCGTCTGAACGGCTTCTGCTCATACGATACCTTAACCATATAAACCTTACAGTCGAGGTCAAAATATGAGCATGCCATCGACAGCGCCGTGCCCCACTGTCCCGCGCCGGTCTCCGTTGTCACGCCCTTTAAGCCCTGCTTCTTAGCGTAGTATGCCTGCGCGATCGCGGAGTTGAGCTTATGGCTGCCGCTGGTGTTGTTACCCTCGAACTTGTAGTAAATCTTCGCCGGTGTGCCGAGCTTCTTTTCAAGATAATACGCTCTTATAAGCGGCGACGGTCTGTACATCTTGTAGAAATCCAAAATCTCCTCCGGAATGGGGAAGTATGCCGTGGTATCGTCAAGCTCCTGCTTAACAAGCTCCTCGCAGAAAATCGGCGCAAGCTCCTCAGCCGCAAGCTTTTTGTGAGTGCCCGGATTCATCAGCGGAGCCGGCTTCACTTTCATATCCGCGCGCATATTGTACCACTGTCTTGGTATCTCGCTTTCATCGAGATAAATCTTATAAGGAATTTTTGTTTCTGACATTTCGCATGTCTCCTTTCATTTAATATGTCGGGGCGTTTATTTGAAAATAAAAAACTGCCCCGCAAAAATAAATTTGCCGGGACAGGAATTTCCTGCGGTACCACCCTGCTTGACGCCTGAAGAAGCGCCCACTCATACATATTTCTATGCTCGTTTTTATAACGGAGTCCGTTACTCCGGCTCGCCTAATAACACAGCGCTTTCAGCTCACCCTCGGAGGCCCATTCATTCACAGCCCTGCCGCCGCAATCACACCGCCTGCGGCTCTCTTTGGGCAAGCTTCCGTAAACTACTTACACCCCTTCAACAGTTTATTATATATTATCACAGCTATTTTTATTTGTCAAGAACATTTTCAAAATATTTTCTCCAAAATCGAACATCTGATAAAATCAAACGCCGCAGTTGACATTTAACCGATACAGTGTTATAATCAACATGATACAAAAAGCGCCGCTAAGCCTGGCGTTATTAAAAATACAGAAACACCTTCGATAAGTCCTTGAAAGGGAAATTAAAATGAAAAAAGTAACAGCCTTAAATAAAAATTTCTATCGGAATAACCCCATGGAGGAAATCAATATCGCAAATTTATTTTACATGACGTATCTGATGTTTTCAGACCCTGATGAGCCTGATTTGTTTGATGAACCGCTTTTCCCGCTTGATGATTGGGACGCGCAGGATTTTACCGAACCGGAAATAGACATCAATATTGATGAAATATCAACCCCGGAGGAATTAATACAATGTATGCGCAAGGAGCCCGGTATGTCCGTGCAGGAAATGATTTTCAATAAAGCTCTCTCAATGCAGGATGATTTTATGCCGCTGGCAATCGAGCGCTACCAAAGAAACAGACAGGATGTTTTTCTTCAGCTCTGCGCGCTTATCTTTGCCGAGGCCGATATAAAATATGCACAGCAGCTGTACGAGGTCTACCATAACATAAAAAATCCTTACGGTCAGGCTTTGGCATGCGTTGTTTTCGGCATAAAGGGTATGCGCGAAACAATTCCGCTGTTGTTGGACGAATATTACAGACTGAAAAAAGATTATTACGATGAGGGCTATGAGCAGGGTCCGCTCTTTGCGTTACATATGTTTCGATAACCACGTTGATCCGGCGGCAGACTAAAATCTGCCGCCTTGTGTTTTTATCCTCTAATCATGTTCATAATGTTTAAGAGCAAACAGTGTCCCCATTGCTTTTTGTTGCTTATTATTATCCAAATCCTTAAATAAATCCAACAACTCAATTTCGTTACTTGCCAAGCCGTCCTTTAAAAATTCATTTCATATAATCGGTTATGTCCCGCGCAATCTTTACGATAAGTTCCTGCGCAGACGGAGAAGCTTTGTCAAAGCAACGATTAAGCAGACCTTTAAGCGAATTTTCATTGTGTGAATATGCGGCACAAGGAACAATTGAATCCAGCGTAACATTTAATGAATTTGCAATATTAATATATGTTTCAAAGCTGCCTTTACGAACGCCTATCTCTATACATGCCAAAAAATTTGCGCTGATACCCACTTTTTCTGAAAGTTGCTCCTGCGTAAGATTTTGATTGGTTCTTATTGTTTTTATATTTTTACCGATTAGACTGTAATCCATATATATCACCATTTATATTATAGCAAAGTATAAATATTAAATACATTGACCAATAAGCAAATATTTTTAGAATAATATTGACAATTTATCAAATATGTGTTATTATGTATTTGATTGATAGTCAAAACACATATGAAAAAAGGAGAGAGATATGCGAGCATTGATTTTTGAAAAAGGAACAGAAAAAGTATCAACTAAATCTATTAACAAAAAAACTATCAAGCAAATTTCGGGAACATGAATTCTGCTGACGGAGTTGTATATGTTATAAGAGACTTTGAAAAAGACGTGGTTGTCACAAAGGAGGAGTGGGACGCCACCGCGCATCGGTCGGCAGCGTCATGTATGGAAAAGGCAATACCGCCGGTTATGAGGTATGCTATAGGCGTGGTGATATATTGTATCGTGGCAAGGATACTGTTTGAGATTGGTACTTTCTTTTCATCAAAGTTTAATCTAAGTACTGGATTTTACTTTCTGATACTTCTTGCCGTTATTATTCTTTCGGTTGCTATAACGCATAACACTTGTAAAGTAATTTTCAATACAAAAATAGCAGAAAAGATACGGCGAAGGTAAGAAATCGGTATATGGTATATCGTGATGTCATCACATGTATTTAAAGCGGAGCAACACTACCACTACTCTCGCAACAGATTGCAAACAACGCGTGGAAGTATACCGGAGCCTTAACCGACAATCCTGTATTTTGCGCAAAGTAAATGGATAAAACTCAATCGTAGTCTTGCAAAACCTACGTGATTTGTAATGCAGCAAATTTAAGTTTATTAATGATGGGGTAAGGGCATATATTAAAAAGGGTCCTTGTGGAATAAAATGGACACAATGAAAAAGGAGAGTGACAATATGCAAACCGAAAAAAGCGGACTTCCGTCAAAGGATAGACCGTGGCTTAAATATTACGAAAAGGGAGCTTTTGACGCGCGAATCCCTACCGGAACCATATATGAGTATATTTGGAATAATAATAAGGATTATCTTGAAAATATAGCTCTGGTTTATTTTGAACGCCAAATCACATATGGTGAATTATTTGATAGCATTGATAAAGTTGCAAGGGCGTTCACTGCCTTTGGTGTTAAAGAAAAAGAAATAGTGACAATATGTCTGCCCAATATACCGGAAGCCGTATATATTTTTTACGCGCTCAATCGCATAGGTGCGGTATGCCATTTCCTTGACCCGCGCGCGGGTGAGAATGTCATGCTTCAGCATGTCGTTCTTGCAAAGTCGAGGTTATTGATTACCATTCCCGAAAGATATGATATTTTCAACAAACTAAGAGACGATATGGGAATTGAAAATATTGTAACGGTTGAGATTCGGCAGCCGGCAAAACAGATAACCGGCAAAACAAACACCCAAAAGGATATGAACTGGAGTGATTTCATACGCCAACCGGTTCCCGAAACGCTTTCCGTTTCGCGAAAAACAACGGAATCGGATGTCTGTATTCTGCACACAGGCGGAACAACAGGCGTCCCCAAAGGAGCTGTACTTTGTGATTCGAACTTTCACTCCTTGGTGACTCAATGGAAGTACCTGGGGCTGTATTATAACCGAAACAGTACATTGCTAAGCCTTATGCCGCCATTTGTAAGTTTCGGATTAACCGCAAATCTTCATGTGCCGTTATCGTTTGGAATGAAGGTGGTATTAATTCCGGAATATAACCCGTCAAAAACGGTCGAGCAGATTGAAATGTTCCGACCCAATTGTATTCCCGCGTCTCCCGCGCATTGGGAAGCGGTATATAACAACCCCCGCGTCCGAGATATGGATCTGTCCTTTTTGCGTATGGCGCTTGTCGGAGGCGACACTCTTAATGTTAAAATAGAAAGAGGCTTAAATGAAATCTTTGCTCAGTGCAATGCAGATTTGAAAATGCGAAAAGGATATGGCATGACAGAAACCGCAACCGGAATTACAATGACATGTTTTGACTGTATCAATCTTGAGGGCAGTGTCGGAATCCCTCTACCCCAAACCACAATAGGGATTTTTGATGAGGCTCTGAACGAACTACCGTACAATCGAGCCGGTGAAATATGCGTAAAAAGCGGCAACGTTATGCGCGGATATTATAACAACGCCAAACAAACGGCAAAAACGCTTATCGTACATCCGGATGACTCCGTTTGGCTGCACACAGGCGATATAGGCACTATTACTCCCGACGGCGTTTTATACATAAAGGGGCGTATTAAAAGAATTATAATACGTCACGACGGGATAAAAATATATCCCGTTGATGTGGAAAGTAAGATACTTGAAAATCCGTATGTGTCGGATTGCGCTGTGGTCGGCGTAAAGGATAGCTGCCATATACAAGGCGAAGTGCCGGTGGCATACGTGGTAACAAAACAGACGAAGGATGATATAAAAATTCAAATAAAGGAGTTTTGCGAAAATAATATAATAGACTATGCCGTTCCCCATACGTTTTACTTTATAGATAAACTGCCGCATACCCCGAACGGAAAAACCGATTATAAGAATTTACAGGAAATGGCAAGTAATATTAATTCCTAAACCGGAGGTATATCGGAACAGCATGCGGCGATCCCGTATTTTATGTAAAACAATCGAAAAGGCCCCCGATACGAAATAAATATATCATATCGGGAGCCTTTTCAAATTATTTAATTACGGGCTTTTACAGCCTTTTGCAACCATCATTTCTATACCGTTTTCAAGGGTCTTAAAATACTTTTTTCGCTTCTTGCGCCCACTCTCTCTATTATTCCGTTATCTCTCAAATTTTTTATGTTTCGCTCTACGGTGCTGTGGTTGACATCAAGCAATTCAGACAAATCCTTTATAGTACAATAAGGGTCTTTCTTTAAAATTGCTATTATTTTAAGCTGTTTATCAGACAATTTTATTCCCGTATTTATACCCTCATCTTTTTTAATGATATTATCAATGTTTAAATAACGATTTTGCAACTCATTGTTTTCATTCAGCAAGAGATTGCGTATAAACGCTTCGAGATACATTGTTGTTTCGTGAATATTTTTTTCAAATTAGTATAATTTGCTCTTACAAGAGCGTTTCTGAAATACCACGCATTTTCCGCAAATATATTGTTTGTTGCATCATATCCAAGCGAACGCAAATACTTTATGAAGAAAACTGCTGTTGTTCTTGTGTAGTTAAATTTAATACAAATATTCAACTAACTTTTTTACTAAGACGTTTATGTATTTTTTTCCAATGTCTTTTTTTTATTAAACCAACCTTTTCTCGGGGTCCAAAAACTTTTGTGCATCTATCAATATAACTAATAAAGTTACCGTTTTTTGCGCCTTGCCTATGACTCCCTAGATGAGAATATCGTTTATATAATTTGTATTTCGGTATTCGTTTTTTGGTTCTTTTTTCTTGTTTTTTAATGTTATCTACTTTCCTATACATACGGTAGTAATATTTACTTCCCGTCTTGTCTCGAATAGTGATGTCTGTTCCATTAAAAGCAAATCCTAAGTATTCTAAAACATTTTTCCCGTTTTTCGCAACATCAAAAACCAAAGAATTTATATTGATCAACTTTTGTCCTTCGATATAAAAAGCTTGTGTTTTATCCGGTTGTAAATTAAGTTTTGGAATCGAATCAGCAGTGGTCTTAATAGACTTCCAAATGTCTTTTACATCTATGTTATCAGATTTGGGAATAACGATTATAAAATCATCGCTATACCTTCTGTAAATTCCATGATTTGTTGTTGCAAAATCGTTAAGTACTTTATCAAACTCAATCATATAAATATTTGATAGTACTGAACTAATTGGTGAACCTTGAGGAATTCCGTATCCCTTATTTTTATTTGATTTTAGATGACCTTTCTTAAATTTTCTAAATTCATCCGGCGTTAATGCAACATCCTTTTTATTAAATTCTTTATATGTAATATCACCGTGATATTCAAGAAGATCATTTAACTCAACCATCGAATAGTTCGTTATGTTTTTGAATATTGCATATAAATCGTCTGATAAACGCTCAGTTCCTAAAATTTGTAATATATTTTTTTTCAAATAATTGTGTTGTAATTCATCAAAAAAATGTGTGAAGTCACCGACAAAGATATATGCATTCCCTGTTTTTCTGATGAATGTTAAAACTTCTTTTGCAAATTCTATATTACTTTTGCCGAGATTATCACGATAAGCTATGGAGCATTTATTAATACAATGCTTTTTAACATAGTAATTATACGCTTCGTTTAATTTGTGTGCATAAAGTTGATAAATATAGCTATCCATGTGTGCGGCATAACACAAATCTCTTGGTTTTTCTCGTCGTCCGTTTGCTGTGGAATATTTAATCCATCTATTAGTGAAATGAATAAACGGATAAAATGAGTGTGTTGCCACTTTGGCTGGATTTTCTATATATTTTTTTGCATTTTCAATGCGAATTCTTTTATCAAAGTGGGCATATTTTTTATATGTGTATTTAATATCCAATGTAACTACTCCTAATTTTATTAGATACCCGCTCAATCTGAATCGGCAGTTCTTCATATGATTGAACGGGTACAAAATGAACCTTATGATATTAGAAATATCATACTGCCTTAAATCCTCCACCACCTAAATAGAGTGTGGTATAATAAGGAGGGAGCAAATGCAAACAATGTGTGCAGTCGTACTGCTAAGCATTATAGGCATATGCCAGTTTGACAACAATCAGAGTTGCAACGAATTATTAATAAATTCATTGAATTGGCTGTTGACAAACTCAATATATGACCCTTATAGCAATCTATAAGGCAAATAACCATATAATATTTTCTATGTAGTATAGAAAATACTAAAAACTTCTTCCTACTCTTCTCATCTCGGCCTGTTCAATACAGTATTGAACAAATACTTCTAAATTAGTCTTTTTGTTGTTTACCAAAAGTGAGTGAGTTGCTCTCATATTATCCATGGGCAATTGTGACTGCCCGATTGGAACATTACTAATTGGGAATAACTTCCCGTATTCCTTTACCTTCTCACTATCGTTATATATTTTAGGTATCAATTTAGAGTCATACAATGCATGTTCAAGGTCGGGTGTCGAGTATATAGATACAACATAGTCTTTTAACGCATATTTTGAAAACAAGCTACCATGAATATATTTTTCTTTTGTTCCTTCTGAACAATCATCTGTGTCCATTATTGTAAAAATTTTAAAATTATTGATAGTATCTTTAGTTATGTCCAAAAATAGATTTGGATTTTTTTGGAGTTGTGAAATATCTTTGAAATATGTGTTCAATTCTTTCAACAAACCATTTATTTGAATGCTAGTTGTACCTTTGTGTATATGGAGATTCAATCTTAAACTGCTCTGAATATGTCTTGCAATTATATGTTCAGATTCTCCGTGGACAACGACTATCGCAGATGTATAATTTGGAGAAGTCGATATTTTCGCCATCCTTATTCCTCCAAACTATCAATGTGCATATTTGAATAATTGATTTGAGAGGAATACGGCACCCCACCGAATACTCCATTCAAGTAAAGTCTTCTTTGATTGTGCGATGATTGTATTCTAATATCATAGTCATCAAAGCAACGAGCTTCTTTGCAACCCTCATCATCCACGTAAATCACATAAGCAGATTTAGGATTTAAATCCTCTAACAACAATGTATTATGGGTAGTAATAATTAGCTGACCGGTAATATCATTTTGAACAGAGATCAATATATTTCTCATCAATAAATCATGTATTCCATCATCTATTTCATCATATATTACTGTCTGTCCATTAATTGCCTCTATAATAGCACGAAGCACAAACAACACCCGTTGTGTACCGGCTGATTCTAACGAAAATGGTATTGCTCGTATTTTTCCGGCAATTATTTTTTCAACAAACAATTTATATGTTATGGAACCTTCTTCGTTTTGTTGTGATGAAACCGGTTTATAATAAACTTTAACAATATCGGTATAAGCTTGTGTGTAAAAATCGTTTATGATTTTTTCAATGGTTTTTAACTGTTTATTTTTGTCAGAATCGTCTAAATCAATTTCAACATTTTCAAAATCTCTTATAGCAATATCGGAACCACTAATAATTGCTGTATGTGTTCTAGGAGACTTGCAAAGAATGAAAACATGCATAAAGTTTTCAATCACTTGTAAACAATGCTGAGATATTGTATCTGATATAAATTTTCTGTTTTTGTTTTTCATTTCTCCTAATATTAAAGCAAGCAATGAATGTTTTCCCCAATACATACTTATCAATTCAACAATATACCGTTGATATTTCTCCGAATCAAATAAATATGAACTAAATTTGTACTTTATATTGTCTTTTTCTTTTTGAATTTTATATAATTGTCCTCTTTGTTTATTAGTTATATAGTATAACTCTTCTGAGATAATCGAATTATCATCAAATGCAATAGAGTAATACCCTTCCTTATCATTTATCATAAATCCGTATGTCGCTTTTGTAATGCCATTACAATCTATTGTTCGGCATTTATTTAAGTCATCTTGTAATTCGTAAAAGCCAATACGTTCAAAAATATCTTCAGGTAATTTTCCAAATCCCATTTTCTTTTTTTCAAGCATTTTTTTTAATTCTTGTAACCGCTCTACGTTTATATAACTTGTCATCATTTTTGATAATAATTCTATTGATGATACAAAATTAGATTTACCGCTTCCATTTTCTCCATAAATAGCAATGAACTTTTTTACAGATTCTTTAGTTTGTTTAAAATCAAATTTTATTTTTTCAAAAGACTTGAAATTTTCAAGTTCAATACAAGTAAACATAATTGTTTCTCCTTTCACTCCTGCATTCATATTATACCACACTCCATTCAGTTTGTCAAGGAACTTTTTGATTTTTGTTATATTATATAGCAAAAATCAAAAAAATATACATGGTTTTGTGAAAACTTACTTTTTCATCAATTGCTAATTTTACCATGTTTTCCATGCTGCTTGTGGTATGCGTATAATATTTCAGCGTAGATTTAAGTTTTGAGTGCCAATCATCGCTTGGGCATATCTTTGACTAATATTACTTTCCGCTAATATAGTTGCATAGGTATGTCTTAAATTATGAAATTTAAAATGGATATGCAATTCATCTCTTAATTATTCTTGCCAAAGACCTAATACCATTTATTGTAATCACATCCCCATTTTCTTTTTACATTGATAATTGTTTTGTTTATTTAACTTATATCCCTTCTTTCGTTTAAATTAGATACAATATAGTTGTATCTCGTACAGTTATATGAAAAAAGCTATAAATACTTTTAAAAACTTTGTCCAAAAAGTTTGCATAAATTTCCTATGGTTTTAGTGATAGAGTAAACCTCCTGACACGGATAAAAAATTTTTTAATGAAAAAATCCCGAAAACCGTCGCCGCAAGTGCTTTTTCATTTGGAATATAAAAAGAGGCGGCATAATCGCCGCCTCGGAGCAGATTATTCAATCAGTGGAAACTCTTTTGCGTATTCAATGATTGACTGAATAAAGCCAGACCATACAAACACCTTTGCTGTTGTGCCGTTTTCCTGCTTATCCACCGATACGCTTGTGCTATCTGTCATTTCAAGCGGGACGCGATTGACAGCAAGCAATATGCCGTTTTCGTCATATATAGCTGCGTAGACAGAACAATTTTCATATGCTGCTTCCGGTGTAACAGTAAACGTATAAGTAGTGTCAGTTTCTTCCTTTGTGACTTCCGCCGTCGTTACGGGTATAGGCGTTGGCGCTGGCGTTGGTGCAAGAGAGGAGTTATAATGTATAGTTGCATTTTTTAAAGATTCATTGTCTAAACCAATATACATCGAGTTCCATTCTTCTTGATTGCCTCCGTATTCAACAGTTGCCAAATTTGAACAATATTGGAATGCTCCTTTCTCAATTTCCGTTGTATTTTTAGAAATGGCAATGCTTTTTAAGCTGTTGCAACGATAAAATGTATAGCTGTTTATCCTCATTACTTGACTGGGAATAACAATATTGGTAATCGGCTTATTATCTATATACAAATGATTGGTAATTCCCATAGGATTAGCTGATGCATCCGCAAAGGTAACGTTACACCATTTCGTTATGTCAGATATATACAGATTTTCAGCCGGTATATTGTTATTCCCACCGGACGGATTACCGGCAGAACCTCCTGGTGCGACACGAGGCGTACAATAAAATGCATTATGACCTATACTCTTAATTCCATTTCCCATTTTTATGTTATTTAATGAATAGCAATCCATAAATGCACAATCATCTATGTTTGTAACGCCGTTTCCAATGGTTACATTCGTTAGATTACGGCAATCTGAGAATGCTGAACTACCAATACTGGTTACGCCATCCGGAATAATGACGCTTGTTAATCCTGAGCAACGAATAAAAGCATAATTATTGATACTTTCTACATCGTTTGGAATAACAATGTCCGATGTTAAAGTATTATTGATGTATAAATTATCAGCATAGTACATGGGATTTGATATACATTCGTAATCGGTACGAGCAAATTTAATATTACACCATGCTTTTAATTCCGATATGTAAATATCTTTTATAGCCCCACAACCGTTAAATGCATATATTCCAATATCTGTTATACTATTTGGTACTATAACACTCGTTATTCCATCGCAGTCTTTAAAAGCATAAGGGGGTATTTTTGTAACGCCGTCGGGAATTTTTAATGTTCCCATAATACGTTTACCGTCAAGATATAGTCTATCGGCACAATACATCGGATTTGCATATTCGTTGCCGAAGTCTATATTTAAATAACATGCAATATCTGATATGTACACGCTGTCCAAACTGCTGCAGTTGGAAAATGCGCTACTACCAATGCTGCTGATATTTATGGACTAATAGCGGGAAACCCGCGATTTTATGCGGTTTTTCAGGTTTGTGCGGCTGAGATTTTTTGAAAATTTAATAAAGAAAAGTTATTAAGCGTGTTTACTTGCTCAGTATGAGCTATGTGGACACGCTTTTTTAATACCGAAATTTAGGAGGT
>CANRAG010000026.1 GCA_947628515.1 uncultured Clostridia bacterium
TACACATTGTCGGTGTAGAGCGTGTTGCTGTAGTCAAGTATCCACAGTCTGCCAAGCCCGTTCTTTTCGGCGCTCGTTATCCAGTCGCGCTTGCCGGTGGGGGCGGTATATACGCCCTTGACCGTTTCTGCCTGATGCCACCTTATCTCGTCGCGTATTCCGGAAAATCCCGCGTCCCTCGCCATAGAAAGCACGATATCGGGATCGCCCCAGCCTATCCCGTGATGCGAATTTGTCCGTATCGCGCGGTTGGGTTCCTCGCCCTCGTCGAGCTTATTCATTATCGAAAAATCGTACCTTGCGGGCTCGTATTCCATATTGTACTCATCGCCCGCAAGCGTGGCGCTGACCTTTCGCGTAATCTCAAGATAATATGTATCATACGCCGTTATGCTATTCGGAACTGGGAGAGTATATCTTCCGTCTCCTCTGCCCTCAACATCTATATCGAGCGTGCCGCCCTTTTCCGTAAGCGTGCCGTCATGGTTATACCAATCGTATCTCAGGCTCGCGTCAAGCGCGTAGCCGGTATTGTTCTTAAGATTGAGATATAGTATCTTGCTGTCGTCGCCGTCAAATATATTCCCGCAGCGCTCCGACGTTACCGAAACGGACAGCGGATCGTCAAGACCGCGCTCATCGACGTCTACGGGCCATTTGCCGTTATCCTTATGTATAGCTCTCTCATTACACAGCGGTTTGACGCTTTTCATGTCCCATAGCATCGCCTTTACGGTCTGTGCGCTGTCCGCTATCGTCTGTGTGTTTGACAGTCTCGCGGTTTTGTTCGCGGCGAGATTTTTCGAGCTCACATTTACCGAAACAAGTCCGCCGTCCTTGTCGTATTGGGCAAGTATCAGCGACTTGTCGCCCGCCTCGGCGTTCCTGACCGTTACCGCCGCGCGCGCACGCGTCGCCCCGCCCGTGTCCTCGGCGTTTAATATAAGGTCATCGACCGATGTTATTTTTATATCGTCAAGCTCCGCCGTAAACATTGTCGCCAGCCTTTTGAAGTTAGTCGTATATGGCCAGTCTACATATCGGAAATCCTTGTTGTTGTTTCCGTGCCTGTTTAAATTCCTGAGCCGTATGCTTCCCACCGCCGCGCCGGAGCTTTCGGTAACAGCGACACTCAGGCTTCTCGTGTCAAGATCTATCTCCGCGCTGTAGTTATACCACACGTTATTCTTTATCGACGCCGCCGCGCCGTCGGCAGTTTTTAAAGCACATTCGCTCTTTAGGAGCGCTCCGCCGTAGCCGCAGCCGGAATAAAGACTGCCGTCGTTTTTCATAAAAAGCAGACTGAGCCAGTTATACTCGCCGCTTTTGGCGCTCTCGTCGCCGATTATTATAAATCCGCTCTTACCCTCGGTTTTGCGAAATCTGAAACGCACGTCTATGATCCCCTCGGTAAGTTCGGCGCTTATATCCATTCCGACGCGGCGATAATCGTCGTTGGAGTCCGACGCTGAGGCGTGAAATCTTCCGAATGTGTTCCCGCTCTCGGTCACATCGGTATACAGGTTTTTTGTCACAGCCGAATGACTGCCTCCGGAGAAGTTATAAACCTCCGCGCCTTTTTCAAAATCCTGCTCAAATATAACCGTTTCATCACCCGCCGACAAGGTCGGCATAACGCGGGCAAATGCCGCCAACATCGCGGCGGTCAGGAGCAGAGCCGTTTTTCTTAATTTCATAATATCAAAACCTATTTCTTTTCCGCGAGATGAAGTCTGCAAAATCCCGGATACGACTTGTCGTGCGCTATCCCTTCGCAGAATTCCATATAATTTCTGTCGCTGCCGTCGTTATCGTTTATCAAAAATCCCATGCGCAGATTATCTCCCGCCTTTACGGGACGGTTTTCGCCCAATATCTCCTTCCACGGAATCGCCGCGCGGTATATCCATTTAATACCCGACTTTTCAAGGTTGAACTTTCCGTCTATGAAGCAGTAATTCGGAAGATCGCTGAACTGCGAAAGATTTCGGTATATCTTATCCTTTCCGTCCGGAGCGCGGTACATGGTTATATCCGTATATGTGTACTCCTCGCCCTTGTCCGAGCTCATGGCCGTTACGACGTCCTCGTTAGCGATACCTATCTGTATGCCGTCGCCGTTCCAGCTGTCCTCGCCGTCGTAAGGGTTATGGAAAACGTCGTCCGTAACCTCCGCCACGATGTAGAGATTGTTTTCGTCCCACATCATCTTCCCCATGAACGAAACATCCTTCTTGCCTTCCCATGCCGTGTATTTATGCGCGCCTATGGCGTCGTCCGCCTTGAACCAGCTTCCGCCGCTCCAATCGTTTCTTCGGTATGCCCCGTCTATGGGCGGCGGCGTTTTTGCGTAAGCGCACTCGGGGTTTGGGATAACTCTCAATATTTCGCGCTCTGTCTGTGACATACTCTCAAGCGAGTATTCTATCGGAAGCTCCATTATGTATTCCGCGTCCGATACCGGCATGTTGTAGCTGAGAGTCGCGCTCTGACCCGGCTTCAGGTTCACAAGCCTTCTCGACTGCTTCTCCCCGCCGAGCTCCGTGAAATCGACGCTCACATCACCCGTCAGTCCAACCGTTCCCGTAGTGTTCTCCACGGTCAGATTAAGCGTTTTGCGCAGACCGACGTTCTCATTATACGGCGCAACCGACGCGCCTATCCTTACAGCCGAACCGCTGTTTATAACATGATATTTTGCGTTATATACCATTTTCCCGTCGGCGTTGCAGAGCTTTACGCTCATGCCCGCCTCGTCGGTCAGATCGTTTCCGACCGAGACACGGACGGTGCCGACGCCGTTTGCTATCCCGTTATTCTCCGTTACGGAAAGCGCGTCGTCAGCCGATACTTCCGCCATCAGCGCTCTTTTCGCCGCGTCGCAATAGCTTATATCGATACTGTCGTTATAGTAAGCCGACAGTCTGCCGCCGGTTGTCGTTATGACCGGAGTAGTTATTTCGAAGTCCGAGAAATCGCCCACAAGATACGCCGGCTCATATGAGGACGTGAGCGTGAACACGCCGTCCTCGGCGTACAGCTCGCCCTCGGAATTGGAGTACATGTCGAGCGCCTCGGCTTTGTCCGCGCCGAGCTTGATCCCGAACGTCTCGCTGCCGTACTCCGTCCAGTAGATAAGAACGTCGCGCCCGTCCGACTCGCGCTTGAATTTATACGCGTACGTCCGGTGCCCGTCCTCGTCTACGGTGTTTATATATTTATCCGTCATTTTCGCGTTGCCTATTATCTTATTGTACGCCGCCGCGGCTATTCCCGCCGGACGCGCCGAATAAGGCACGCGCTCATTCTCATGATTTATAAATCCCCAGCGGTTTTCCTGGCTTGACGCGTTCTCCCACAGCGTTGCGGGGATAGGGTTAATGAAATGGAACGCGTAGAGCGAATCGACAAGCTCCTCCGCCTCGGTTATCGCCCAAATCTGTATATTCTGAGCCGCCGCGCCGTATTCGTTCGGCCACAGTCCGCCCTCGGGATATGCCGCAACGCCCATTTCCGTTATATACAGCGGCATATCGGGCTTTCCGACCGACGCGAACGCGTCGCGCATTTCCTGCACCTTTTCCTTATAGACCGCGCCGCTGAATTTACCCGAAAACTGGTACGGCTGAAAGCTCGCCGCGTCCATATAATCCGCCGCGCCAAGCTTTACCGCGTCGCGGACATAATCTATGCCGTATCGGCTCACGCCAAATCCGACGACCTCGCCCTGCGGATCGTTTTTCCTTACAAGCTCATACACCTTTTTGAGCATCTTCGTATACTGCGCCGCGTCGGAGCGATGATAGTTAAAGCCCTTAACATCCGGCTCGTTCCAGAACTGATAATAATCGATTTTGCCCTTAAACGTCTTGCTTACCCAGTCTACATAGTTTAAAAACGCTTTTTCCGAGCCCGGGAAAAGGGCGTCGTCCGGAAACGTTTTTACGTTATCGCCATAAAGACGGTTGCCGAATGCGAGTATCCACATTTTGTCAAGATCGTATTCGTCCGCCTTCGGCACCCAGTCCCTCGCGGGCTCGGGATATGTGAATTTGCCCTTCGCCGTCTCCGCCGTCTCCCAGCGCAGCTCGTCGCGTATGCCGGAAAGTCCCGCCTCGCGTATGAGCCTGAGCGCTATGTCCGGGTCGCCGTATTTTGTTCCGATATGCGAATTGGTTTTAATGAGCCTGTTCGTGCTCTCGCCCTCGTCAAGCTTATTCATTATCGAAAAATCGTACTGCACGGGCGCGACCGTTCTGATGTATTCCTCGCCGTTTATATCGCCGCTGACATCTACGGACGCCTCTATCTCATATGTGCCGTAGCGCGTGATGTTATCCGGTACTTTTATCGCGTCAAGCCGCTTGGTTTGGGACGCTTCAAGCTCGCACCTGATTTTTCCCCCGCCGCCGAGATCGTTTCCGTTATGCGTCATGAACCTATACGAAAGCTCGCAGTTAAGCGGATATTCCGTTATGTTCTCGATAATCGGAAAAAGCTCTTTTTTATCGTCCGCGCGGAAAATATTCCCGTCGTGAGCAGATGTGACCTCGAGCGTTATTGGGTTTTGAGGCAAGCTCTTTTCCATCTTCACGCTCTTTACAAGAACGTAGGACGGCGGAAATCCACCGTAGCGCCGCGCGTAGGCGGCGATAAATATGTCGTCGGCGGTCGTAAGAGTACACTTGTCAAGATAGAACGTGTGCTCCTTCCAGGTCTTTGTGTCCTCCATTTCGACCCTCTCCGTCTCGCGCCACAAATTACTGTCCCCCGCGCTTTCCTCATCCTCGTAGCGTACCACGAACCAGCTGTTGCCCTCGTCGAAATATCTGACCGTGACGGCGTAGCTGTTGTCGCCAAAAGCCGAGAACGCGTCGTCGCTTACATCAAAAGCGATATATACGCAGCTCCCGCCGCGCAGCTTCAATACGCTTTGCCCGTCGCGCTCCTCATATATGGGACTGCCCTCAACATATCTGAAATCCTCTATATTTACGTCCGCTCCGCCGCCGCCGAAAAATATCTCCACATAGTCGTCCCCGGCATACGAGGTCACGGGTATAAGCGGCAGGAGCATACTCAAAATCGTTATGAGCGCCGTTTTTATTTTCATTCTTTTCATGTATGGTTACCCCTTTATTCCGCTCATGTTCATTCCGCCCATTATCTGCTTGGAGAATATTGCGTAGAATATACCGGGCGGGATAATGGAAAGCATTACTACCAGCATTACCTCCGGCATAGTCAGGCTCATGCCGCCCGAAGATACCTGATACAGCAAAATGGATATGGTTTCTTTAGGCGTTGAACCGAGTATCAAATACGGCCACATAAAGTTCTTCCACGAATTGATAACGCAGAATATCGATTCAACAACTATTATCGGCTTTGAAAGCGGTAAAATGATTTTGAAGAATATTCCGAGGTTGCCGCAGCCGTCTATTCGCGCCGCTTCAAGATAGTCCATAGGTATTCCGTTAAAGAAGTTCCGGAACAACATAATCGTAAACGCGTTGCAGCCAGCCTGCATCCACAGCGGCATGAACGATCCCGTAAGGTTAACGTGTGTGATAGGCATGTTGACAAATGTCATATACAGCGGTACCATGCTCACCGACGGCAGCAGCATCGTTCCGAAAACGAGCGTTTCCAAAACGGCAGAGCCCTTCGGACGGATCCTTGAAAGCACATAGCCCGCAAGACCGTTTATTATAAGATCAAACACAAGCGCTCCGACAATCTCCATAAGAGTGTTGCCGAAATACTTGAAAAAGTTCACCTTGTCAAATATCTCTTTCACCGGCTCAATGCTGATGCTCGACGGCAGAAATGTCGGAGGTATGCTGTACATTTCCGACGTGGTTTTAAAGCCGGATAAAAATACCCATAATATAGGTAAAATACACACAAGGCTCAGTAAAATCAGCACTACCGCCATAATTCCGTAAATAAAGCGGTATTTTGCTTGCTTCAGCTCCATAAAATTGAGAAGCCCGTTTGTTTTTTCCGAAAATTTACTCATTTCCCGCTCCTCCTATTCGCTGAATTTACGGTCAAGCTTAAAATATATAAACGTAAGACCGATAAGGAACAGGAACGATATAACGCCCAGCGCCATCGACTTATCAAACTGTCCGTACTGGAACGCGTAGAAATAGTTCGTCAGTCCCAGCGACATAGACGCTCCGTTCGGTCCGCCGCCGGTCATAACAAGCGGCTGCTCCGTTATCTGGAAAACTCCTATTATCTGCCTCATCGCCAAAAGCAATATCGTGCCTCGCATATGCGGCAGAAGGATATGCCAGAATCGTCCCCAAAAGCCCGTGCCGTCTACACGCGCCGCCTCGTATAAATTCTGGTCCACACTTTGCAGAGAAGCCAGATACATGATAAGAGTGGTTCCGAATCCCTGCCATGTCGAGGCGATAATTACAAGCGGTATCGTCAGAGTTTTATTGCTCAGCCAATTAGCCGGACCTATGCCCACAAAATATAACAACGCGTTGAGAAGTCCGCCCTCTCCGTCAAGATAGAGCATCTTCCATATAAGACACGTTGCGACCGTGGGAACGATGACCGGAAGATACATTGCGAATTTGAAATATCCCTTTCCTCTGACCATTTCGTTTATCATCACCGCCGCGAAAAACGGTATGGGCATACCTATAACGAGCGACCACAGAACATACTTTACGGTATTTCCGACCGTCTGCAAAAAAGCGGTGTCGGTTATAACATCCCTGAAATTCCGCAAGCCGACAAATGCGACCGCTTTCATGCCCTGCAGGCGAAACAGCGAGTAATAAAACGCCATTCCCACCGGACGCCACACTATCAGGAACAAAAGAAACACCGACGGCAGGATAAGCACCCAACCCGATATGTTTTTCTTAAAAATCATCGCAGCGGACCGCTTTTGTTTTTTCTTTTCCAAAGACTTCATTTCTACACTCCATTCATACGGCTAACGCCGTTCGGCATATCCCGCCGAAGCGGGATATGTCAAGTATCCGTCAATTCATTTTATCAAGGTGATTTGCCTGGAAATCATCCTGCGCCTTTTTGCTTAACGCCGGTATATCCGCGTTCTTATTCGTCATGATTTCCTGAATAACGCCGTCGAGAACTGAATACAGCTCCTGAGCGCACGCGGCGGGCTCGCTGCGAAGCTCTATGCCGTCAAGATTATAATTCTCGAAATCCTTTATATCCACATTCGCATACTCGGAAGCGATCTCCTCGACCTTTGCCGAGCGCTCCTTGTTTGTCCATATACTGAATAATTCCTTCGGGAACACGAAATTGTTTTCGTTAGCGTATACCTCGCATGTGTCGCGGTATGTGTCCTCGTTAAGCTCCGGACCGTAGCCTGTGAAGTCTATCCACTTAAAGCCCGCTTCTATCTGCTCCTCCGTCAGATCCGGCGAGAACATGAATAGGCTTCCGCCAAGCTGTGAGTATCTTCCGCCCGGACCCGCGGGCATCTTCGCCATAGCGAGATTTCCGACGTCCATGCCGCACTTCTGCGCCAAATGGCTGCACCAGTCGCTGTTTCCGATTATCATAGCCGTCTGGTCGCTGCCCAAAAGCATACGCATTTCCGTAGCGTCTATAACGTTATTGTCGGGCAAAACGCCCTTCTCCCACTTCAAATCATGTAAAAATTGAAGCGCCTCGTGGAATTCGGGAGTGTCAAATGTCGCCTTCCAGGTTCCGTCATCATTCTGTTCCTCGAACTCCACGCCGTAATTCCATGCGATATTGAGCAAGATCCATCCGCCGTGGTTGCCGGTCGTGGGCATGGTAAAGCCCGAAACACCCGTTTTCTCCTTTATCTTTACCGCGAAATCCGCCAGCTCGTCAAACGTTTCCGGCACCATTACCGTTCCGTCGGCATTTACAAGCCCCGCCTGCTCGAACAGCTTCTTATTTATCATAAGACCCTGCATATACGCAACTCTGGGCAGTGTATAAAGCTTGCCGTCTTCGCCTGAGCACATCTCTATAAGATCCGGATTTATCGCGTCGAGGATCCCCGACTTCTTCGCCGCTTCGGTTATATCGGCGGCATAGCCGTTCTTCGCTACAGACTTAACCTCGGTAAATGGCAGATTTTGAAGCAAATCGGGCAGCTGCCGCGCCACGGCTTTGGCTACAAACGTCTTTACCTCAAAGCCGTATGTGTTTGTGGAGATCTCTATATCGGGATTTTGCTCCTCAAACTGCGTTTTCCAGTTCTCGTATTTTTCAAGGCTTTCCGGTCTTGTGGCATCCGGCCAGTTGCCGACCTCAAGCGCCACCTTCCCATTGCCGCCCGTCGTTGACGTTCCGCAGCCCGCCGCCATAAATATGCATAAAGCCGCCGCCAAAAGCATCGATAGTCTCTTTTTCATGGTTCTCCTCCTCTTAATTTAAATTATTATTCTTCAAACCCGTTCCACGGTATATTGACCGTAATATCGTCCTCGATCAGACTGTAAATATGTCCCAGAAGCGGGAATTTATCCAAATCGAAGCCCCTGTGCTTAAGAGCTTCCACCACAACCTTCGTTATTGCTACCGACTCCAGCGTTACTCCCCGCAGCATTTCCGCAGCCTGTTTATATGTAATTCCTCTGCCCAGAAGCGTGCCTATTTTTCTCGTTCTTCCGCCGAACACCGTCACATACAAGTCGCCCGTGCCGTATATTATCTGCTCCGGATCGCCTCCGGCTATTTCAAGCAGACGCCTTATTTCTCTCGCGCTCTGCGTAAACAACCCCGCCTCGGGATTGTATTCCTCCCGGCAGCCCTCGCCGCCGACACGCTCCGCCTGACCTATCGCAAGCGAAACTCCCAGCGCGTACGCGTTTTTCATCGCCACAGCCATTTCCAAGCCTATCACGTCGGTTGTCAGATTTATATGGTAATAGTCAGTCGATAGCATTGATTTTATTTTTCTTAAAACCTCAATGTCATGACCGCAAAACGCCACGACCGTATCATGCCTGTCAGCCAATTCAAAGCTGATACAGGGACCGCCCACGGCGTTGAGCGACAAGCCGCCGCATCCGGGCATTTTCGCCAGATGGTCGGGGAAAGTCTCAAACTTTCCGTCGGCGTCGGCATGCAGTCCTTTTGTGACCGAAAGCACAGGCAGTGATTTCGGTATCCTCTGCAACACGTTTTTTCCAAACCAGTCCACGCCGAAGCTGCTTACGCCGCCTATGAGCAAATCGCAATCCTTTATCGCCTCGTCAAGCTCCTCCGTTTGATAGCATTTTATGCCCGATGGCAATTGCCGTTTAAGGGTGATATGATACCCGTCGCTCTTTGTACGGTCTATGATCTCTCTGTCCAACGGAGTCCCCACCAGTCTTACCTCATGTCCGTTATCGGAAGCGGGATAGCTCATAGCCGAACCCATCATTCCCGCGCCCACAATTGTAATTACGCCCATGCCTTTACCATTACCTTTCTTTTTTCAATTTTTGTTATTTGGATATTTTGGTTCTAAAATTAAATTTTTTTCAAACTTTCGAAAAAGACATTTCATAACAATTCAACAAAAAACTAATTCATTACGGTATCAGTATAGCACATCTTAACCAATTTTGTCAACAATAATCAAAATGTTGATATTTAACTTGATAAATATTCAACATCGTTCACGAATTATTACAAAAATGAGCAGAAAATGTCATATATATGATAAAAAATGAACGTTTGGATAACATCATCCTTCGAAAAAGGAACCATACGGCAGCGTAAACCGCCTCATTGGTCCGCCGTATGCGGCGCTCGCAGTCAATCCCCTTCAACAGTTTAACAAAATCCATAGCCGCCTCCTTCGCGCGACGAATTATCCGATGCGGCTCCGCCGCCCTTTACAGATACGTCACACATTTTCATTCTCCTTTAGTACATTGTATAATTCTTTGATATTTTTAAATACATAGTCCGGTTTTATATTATACCTTTTAATATCCTCCACAGTACCCTCTCCGCTTAATACAAACACCGATGTGATACCGGCGTTCGCTCCGCAGGCTATATCCGTGTATATCCTGTCGCCGATAACCGCGGCTTCGGATTTATCAAAGCCGGTAACGCTCACGGCGAGATTTATCATCTCCGGCTCGGGCTTGCCGATAAAACGCGGTCTTTTGCCTGTCGCCTTAAAAAGCATTTCGCATATCGAGCCGCAGTCGGGCGCGTATCCGTATCGGGTCGGACATACCCGGTCGGGATTGGTGGCGATATACTCTATTTCTTCCCTTAAAAGTATACACGCCTCCTCCAGCTTTTTATATGTAAGCTCCGTATCATATCCCACGCAAAGGCAATCTATACCCTCCGTAAGCGTGTCGGTAATACTAAGCCTCGCCTCGGTCATCTGCCGTTTAAACGACTCCGTTCCCAGCGCGTATATTTTTTTACGGCTTTTGTTTCTCAAATACTCTATCGTCGCGTCGGTGGAGGTAAGAAAATCATCCGTGTCGGATTTTATTCCCATTCTGCCGAGCTTTTCTATATATTTACTCACGCTCTTTGACGAATTGTTGGTAAGAAAAATATATCTCCCGTCTATGCTTTTAATATATTCCAAAAAATCAGTCACGCCGTCAAACAGCTCATTATCAAGATAAATTGTTCCGTCCATATCAAGCAAAAAAAGCTTTAATTTCTTTAATTCGTTCATACCGTTCTCATTTTCCCGAACATTTTTCGCAATTCCTTATTATAAACCGATTTTTTATATTGACTTATCGATACTAAAATTAACTCATCACGGTATCAGTATAGCACGCCTTAACCAATTTTGTCAACAATAATCAAAATATTGATATTTAACTTGATAAATGTTCAATATCGTTCACAAATTATTACAAAAATACGCAAAAAAGGGTCATATATATGATAAAAAATGAACATTTCGATAAAGTCACCGAAAGCTCCGATAAAAAGGAAAATGCAGCAAAACCCGACCTATCTCTTGTCCGAATTGTTGTTTTTGTTGATAATTTGCTTTTACATATCAATGTTTTTTAAGCAAAATATAAAAAAATTTTTTACGTCTTGACAAAATCATCAATATGTTATAATATAACTATGCCGTTTCAGGTATCGGCAATAATCAAAATAACAGTGGTAAACTCCATAAATGTTCAACAACATTCACTTAATATCAAAAACGAAATATCGGAGGGTCTTCATGATAAAAAATGAACGTTTGGATAACATCATCAAAATTCTGGAAAAAGAAAATTACAGCAGCGTAAACCATCTCGCCGGTCTGCTGTATGTAGCGCCCGTAACAATACGGCGCGACTTGAAGATCTTAGAGCGCAACGGGCTGGTCAATATCTGCTACGGCGGCGTATCGTTAGTGACAACCGATTCCAATCGCGACACGCCGTGGGTCATGAGAAAACACTTCAATGATACCATTAAAATGCAGCTTGCAAAAAAAGCCGCCGCGCTTATACCCGACAAGAGTATCGTTTTTCTTGATGCTTCGTCAACCGCTTCGTATATAATGGAGTATTTGCAGCCCGCGCAGGATATCACAATTATCACAAACGGAATGCAAACGCTTATGACCGCGGCGCAAAAACATATAAAAACGTACAGCACAGGCGGAAAAATCATCGATAACTCACTCGCGTTAAGCGGCGCGATAGCCGTAAGAGCCGTTAACACCATGCACGCCGATATTATGTTCTTTTCCGCAAACGGTCTGTCGCTCGACGGAAACATAACCGATCGGTCGGAATATGAAACCGAGCTTAGACTCGCTATGCTCAAGAACTCCGAGAAGCGTTACTTCATGTGCGACCATTCAAAGCTCGATAAGGGATTTCTGTTCCAGATATGCCATGTTTCCGAGCTTGACGACGTTATTTGCGACCATCCGCTTCCGTTTTCAAAGCTGATTTGACCCCGCATTTTGGGCTGTCGCGTAATCTGTAAAATTCTGGCGGATGTTCACTGCTTTGGAGGTATACGATGTTAAAAAACGAACGGCATGAAGCCATTTTGGAAATGCTCAGATCCAAAAAGATCCTGACCCCGCTCGAGCTCGCGGAGCGCACCTTCACAAGCTATTCGAGCATAAGACGAGATCTTGAGGAACTGGAGGACGCCGGACTTATAACGCGCAGCTACGGCAGGGTGGAACTCGCGGGCAACCATCCCGCGCTTATTTCCTACCCCGTAAGGATAGGCAGAAACAGCGAGCAGAAAAGAATTATCGCAAAAAAAGCCGCGTCACTGATACGAGAGGGTGACACAATATTTATTGACTCATCATCAAGCAGCTCGTATTTTGCAAAGGAATTGCTCAATCTAAAGGGCATAACGATAATCACAAACAACGTTGAAATCGTCTATTTTATGACGCAGTATAATATAAACGTAATATGCAGCGGCGGCACGCAATCGACGCTTAATCGCTACGCTCTGATCGGAGCGGCGGCGGAAAATACCTTTTCCGCCATTCACGCGGACTGGGCGGTATTTTCCTCACGCTCCATAACGGAGGACGGTCTGATATACGATATACATTACGACGAAACCGTTATAAGAAACATAATGATAAAGAACGCGGAAAAGAAAGTGTTTCTGTGTGACAGTTCAAAGCTTAACACGGTATCAACGTATTACCAGGGCAGCTTATCCGATATAAATTATCTGGTATGCGATTTGCCGCTTGCAAGAGCATATTCAAAATCATATCCTTCTCTTGCCATTTTATAAAAAACAAAAGAGCCTCTGTTTGCACAAATCTGCCTGTTCCGACCCGTTTGAAAAACTCCGTTAATATATCGCCGTCACAGCCCATACATTCCCCGAAATTTGGACGGCGGCAGTTTGTTGTACTTTTTAAAAACGTTGCAGAAGTAATACGCGTTATCGAACCCGCATTCTTCCGCTATTTCGGCGATGCTTAATTCGCTGCGGCAAAGCAGAGTCTCCGCCTTTTCCAATCGCATTTTATTAAGATACCGCATAGGAGATGTTCCCAGTATTTGTTTGAACCGCAAACTCAGCCCCGACACGGAAACGCCGGCGGCGTCGGCAGCGTCACGGATACATATTTTGTCCTTGATGTGCTCCTTGAAAAATTTTTCTGTGCGCACCACAATGTCATCGGCTTTCTTCTCGCCCACAATTTTATCTGTTTCTATCTGTATGAAAATATCGTCCAAATAATGTCTTTTAAGCTTTTCATCGTTTGTCTTGGCAAGATATTCAAAGCTTGAAATAAGTCTCATTTTGTTTTCGATATATATTTTCCCGAACGGCAAATCATATCGGTTCTTATTTTCAAAGCGAAGATAGAAAAACGTGAGAGGACTTAGCATCTCCCGCTCAAAATAAACATTGTCCGGAAAGCATACAAGCTCGTTCTCTCCCGCGCTTTCCCGCTCACCGCCCATCATATACGCCATCTCTCCTTTTAATATAAAAAACAGCGAGTTCGTCGGCTGAAATCCGCTTCTCATCTTAAACCCCGTCTTTTCCACACGGCGGCAGTCAATCAGTTCAAACATAATAACACCCTTTGTAAGATTTTATATTTTAATTATAATATATCTCATTTACATTGTCAATAATTTGTGCTATTATTAGAAAAAAATATATTTAAGGAGAAATTGAAGATGAACAGCGCTACATTTCAGATAACAAAAGAATACGACTGCGACGTTCTTGTCCTCGGCGGCGGCTGCGCGGGGTTCTCGGCGGCGGTCTGTGCCGCGCGGCGCGGCGCGGACGTTATTCTGACGGATATAAACGGATTTCTCGGCGGCAGCGCGACAGCCGGACTTGTCGGTCCTTTTATGACGTCATATGACTCCAGGGAAAAACGCAGCTTATACGCGGCTTTTTTGACGAATTTGTGAAAAGGATGGAACGCGAGGGCGGAGCGATCCACCCGTCCAAAATCGCCTCCGGCACGTCCTATACCGGGTATAGAGTAGCCGGTCACAGCAACTGCGCCGTTTTCGACAGCGAGGTATACAAAACGACAGCCGAGGACATATGCGCTAAAAGCCGCGTCAAGCTCATGTACCACCTGATGTTTTTAAAAACCGATATTGAAAACGGGAGCATACGTGCCGCGTATTTCGCCACCAAAGACGGGATCTACAAAATACGCGCCAAAGTCTTTATCGACTGCTCCGGCGACGCGGATATGGCATATGCGTGCGGCGTTCCCATGCAAAACGGAGACGAGGTGCAATCCGCCTCCCTGTTTTTCACGGTCAGAGGCGTTGACAAAGCCGTCATGGATAAGCATATGTCCGAGGCGGCGGATATGGAAGAAAAATTCTATATGAAAGAGATAGCATCGGAAAGGGAGAACGGAGCTTTTCCGCTTGCAAGAGCGAAAATCGCGCTTTATGAGGGCATGAACGGACAATGGCGCGTAAACATGACTCAGCTCGACAATGTGGACGCCGCAAAGCCCGAACAGGTAACAGCCGCCGAGATAGAGGGCAGACGTCAAATCAAGTTTGTTATGGACTTTTTGAAGAAGTACGCCGCCGGCTGTGAAGACATAACTCTTGTTGAGAGCGCACCGAGTCTCGGAGTGAGAGAATCACGCCGAATCGTCGGAGAATACACGCTGACGCTCGAAGATATATCGGTCGGGAAAAAATTTGAGGATTCGGTATTTTGCTGTTCAAATTCCGTTGATATGCATAAAAAAGGCGGAGTTGACTATATTGCGACAACATTAAAAGCGCCATATTATATACCGTATCGCTCGCTTATCGCCAAAAACATCGACAACCTCCTTGCGGCGGGACGCTGCGCCTCGGCAGACCGATCGGTCATGGCGGCGATAAGAGTAATGCCGCCCTGCTTCGCAATGGGTCAGGCGGCGGGCACGGCTGCGGCGATATGTGCCGCGCGCGGGTTGTCCGCTAAAAGCATTGATATTTGCGAGCTCATCAATGCCTTGCTCGACGACGGAGTATATCTGCCGTAGGGCTGCTCGTATTATCCGGCTTCTATGACAGACGCCCCGCTTTAAAAAGCGGGGCGTCTGTCGTCTATAATGGCAATTATTTTTCTTTCTGCATCACATTTTTCGTCGCGACTATATTCGCGCCGAACACGTTCTCTATTATAACATCTCCTATCAAAACAGGCGGACTGACGACAGATGAGTTTATAATTTTCATACACTCGAACATCTTATCTTTCGGGATCGCGCGATCCGTCTTTACCGGGATGACCTCGCCGTTTTCGCAGCGCATCGTAGTTGTCAGGGTCCTTTTGGGATCGGTGCATTCGTCAATCGCATACCTCTCCCCTCTCGGGCATGTGTTCCCGCTAACGCCCTCTACCTTTCCGTTTCGCATTTTGACCGTTATACGGCAGCCCATAGGGCAAACAATGCATGTAAGCTCCCTTTCCACTTCACATTTCCTCCAGTTCAAGCCTCAGTTCCGCCGCGTTATCCAACATGTCGCTTTTGAGCGTAATGTTCTCCATCTCCCCCGGCGCCACTCTCTGTTTCTTTTTTGACAGCACGACCTTATCACCGTTCCTTACGTTTATCCTCACATTTCGATACACGTCCGAAACCCTGAAATAAACTGTCATATCCTTCTTGGCGGTCACCGTCTGCGGGACGGTGTATCTTATTTTTCCGTCCGTCGTGAGCTTGACCGATATTACATCGTTTTTCTTGCCTTTTATGTATTCCGCTGCGCTATTGCCCGCTATCTCCGCCTCATCCGACACGAAATCGACCAAATCGTGCACATGCAGCACATTTCCACAGGCGAAAATGCCGTCAACGCTTGTCTGCCTGTCCTGATCGACAACCGCTCCACCCGTGACCGCGCTAAGTTCAACACCCGCTTTTTCAGACAGCTCGTTTTCCGGTATAAGTCCCACGGATAACAGGAGCGTGTCGCATTTTATAAATTGCCTTGTGCTTTCTATGGGGCGCATGCTTTTGTCAACCTTCGCTATTGTCACGCCCTCGACGCGTTTTTCTCCGTGTATTTCGACAACAGTGTGCCTTAACATCAACGGTATGCCAAAATCGTTCAGGCACTGCTCTATGTTCCGCGCAAGTCCGCCGGAATACGGCATTATTTCGCATACCGCCTTAACCTTCGCCCCTTCAAGCGTCATGCGCCGCGCCATGATCAGCCCTATATCTCCGGAGCCTAATATCACAACCTCTTTGCCCGGCATATAACCGTGTATATTCAAAAACTTCTGCGCCGTCCCCGCACTGTATACTCCGGCGGGTCTTGTTCCGGCTATATTCAGCGCGCCGCGCGGTCTTTCCCTGCATCCCATCGCGAGAATGATCGCCTTGGCTTTTACGGTAAACAGTCCCCGTTCCGAATTCGTCGCGGTGATAAGCTTATTTTCATCAATATCGAGAACCATGGTATTAAGCATACAGTCTATATTCAGTTCTTTTACCTGTTCTTCGTATTTCCACGCGTATTCCGGTCCCGTAAGCTCCTCTGAGAACTTATGCAATCCAAATCCGTTATGTATGCACTGGTTCAATATTCCACCCAGTCTGCCGTCACGTTCGAGAATAAGTATATCGCGTATGCCGCGCCTCCTTGCCGCTGCGGCGGCGCTCATACCTGCCGGTCCCCCGCCTATTATAACAAGATCTCTCATGTGATCATATCTCCTTCGTTTTTCCAATATTAATCTCGGAGCCCTTTCCCGACTTTGTAACCTCCTCATACGGTATGCCCAGCTCCTCGGCTATAATACCCGTAATATACGGCATACAAAAGCCGCCCTGACACCTTCCCATCTGCGCTCTTGTTCTGCGTTTGACCGCGTCAAGATCGCGCGCCGGAGGATTTTGTCTTATCGCGGCTCTTATCTCGCCTTCGGATATTCCCTCGCATCGGCATATTATTCTGCCGTACTCGCTTTTTTCGGCGATGATTTTGTTCTTCGCCTCCGCGGACGCTTCTCTGAAAGCGTGCGTCGGCTCTCTCACAGGATTAAAATCCGACTTTTCCTCAAGCTCCAAACCATCATTTTTTAACAGCTCGACTATGTATTCCGCTATCGCCGGCGCCGCGCTCAGTCCCGGAGACTCTATCCCCGCCGCGTTTATAAACCCCGTGCCGTTTGATTTGATGATAAAATCCCCCGTGTTTCCGACCGCTCTCAACCCGCAAAACGATGTTATCGTGTGCTTAGGATCTATGCGATCAGTCGTTTTTCTTGCGCGGTCAAGCACTTTCGAGAGTCCGTTGGGGGTCGTTCTTTTATCCGTCTTATCGTCCGTGTCCTCGGCTGTGGGACCGAGAAGCAGATTTCCGTCAACCGTCGGCGTAACGAGTATCCCCTTCCCCATATCGGACGGAGTTTGAAATATCGTATGCGACACAACTCCGCCATCGGCTTTATCAAGCAGAATATATTCGCCGCGCCTCGGACGTATATTTATATCATCACATCCCGCCATAGCCGCTATACTGTCGGCGTTTATTCCGGCGGCATTCACCACATACGCGGACTTTATCACATCTCCGTTTGACGATATGATTTCATATCCCTCGCCGGTTTTGTTAATATCCGATACTTCAAAATTTGTGTACAGCTTCGCCCCGTTATCCATAGCGTTGCCTATTGCTGCCACGGTCAGTTCATACGGGCAGACAATAGCTCCCGTCGGCGCATACAGTGCGCATACAACGTCGTCCGAAATGTTCGGCTCAAGCGACAGCACCTCGCCGCGCTCTATTATCCTGAGCTCCCTTACGCCGTTTTTTATGCCTCTTTCGTACAACTCCGTTACGGTGTCCCTATCCTTATCATCAAACGCGACCACGAGCGAACCGTTCCGCCTGTATTTGACGCCCAGTTCCGACGCTATTCTTTCCATCATCTCCGAGCCTTTAACGTTGAGCTTTGCCTTAAGCGTTAACGGCGCGGCGTCAAACCCGGCGTGAACTATCGCCGAATTTGCTTTGCTCGCCCCCATAGCCACATCGTTTTCCTTTTCTATAACACAGATTTTGAGCTTGTACCTTGCAAGCTTTCTTGCGGTCAGTCCGCCGATAACGCCGCCGCCTATTACAGATACGTCATACATTTTTATGACCATTAACTCCTTTCACAAAACTGAAGTTTGAAATAAAATCGTTCCGTAAATGTCGGGCGAGAAAAGCTTTGATTTCTTTACTTTGTTCATACCGTTCTCAATTTTTTGAACATTGTTCAAAATTCCCTATCATGAACCGATTTTATATATTAACTTATCGCATGATTTATTATATAATAAAAGCGTTAAAAATGCAAGCAATGTTCATAATCAGATAAATAGCCACTTTTTGAGTGAACATTCTCCATAAATGTTCACCGTTTTAGATGTTTACGATGTTAAAAACCAAACGGCAGATTAAGCATATTTGTCTCAAACAAAAAAACACGTCGCGGCATCGGCCGCGGCGCGCTGAAATATGTAATTATTTAAATCTTTTGTGTCTTGTTAATGCCGGCGATAATATCCTCATATTCGCATAGGCGCTCTACAATCGTCGAGAACGGCGGAAATGCCGCGAGCTCCCGCTGTAAGGTTTCCTCAGCATACTCAGGAAACATGCTTCTGTTCAATAACACCTTGCCGCCATCGGTACGTCTCGTAAGTCTGTTCATAAAAACCTCCATTCCATTATCACTTTCCGTCCTATAATTTACTCAATTATAACACTTTTTTGGTTTTATGTCAAGCAACATAATATTTTATTCACAAAAAGTTCATTTTATGTTACCTAAAATTTTCCTTACGTCCGACGTACCTTTTCTACCGGCACACAAACACCACGCGTTCGCTGTCCGGGCGCGGCGGGTTTTCGGTTAGCTCGTCATATACGGCAATATCCGTAAATCCCGCGTCCTTCAGCATTTTCTCAAGCTGCGCCTCGCTCCAGCCGCGCTGCAAATGCCGCTCCTCAAAGCGGCGGTACATATCCCCTTCCCGCACGAAGAAATTTAAAAGCATATCCGACAGATTATATTTTTCATGATACTCATTCTGCCACGAGTAGAAAATATCATATTCGGAATGGATATACGTCTCGCTGCCGAGTATATTTTTTAGCTTATATTCCGTGCTGACGTCAAATATGAACACGCCCCCGTCCTTAAGTCCGGCTCTGACGTTTCCGAACGTGTCCCGCACCGATTTCGGCGTAACGCAGTAGTTGATCCCGTCTATCATGCACAAAAACGCGTCATAGCTCCGCGCCGGTCTGAACCTCGCCATATCCGCGCATATGAGTCGGGGGCTTTTAAGCTTTCCCGACGCGACCGTCAGCATATCCGCGCTTATATCGACGCCTGTCATTTCATAGCCGCGCGCCTCAAGCTCCGCTGTGATATTTCCCGTCCCGCACGCTATCTCGCAGATATTTCGCGGCATACCGCCGCGCGCGGAAAATAATATCTCTATATAGTCACACCATCTGTCATAGTCAATATCACAGCGGATAAGCCTGTCATATATATACGCGAAATCGTTGTACCGCGCCATTATCTCAGCTCGGCGTTAAGCTCCCTGCCCAGATTTTTTACAATCTTCGCATGGAGATTATCCGCCTCCTCGCCCGTAAGGCTCCTGTCGGGAGCCTTAAATTCAGCCTTGTACATAACGCTCTTTTTGCCGCTCGGGATTTGTTTGCCCGTGTACACATCGCTAAGCTCCAGCTTCGAAAGCAGCTTGCCGCCCGCCTTCTTCATAACCTTCTCTATTGCCGCGACCGGCGTCATTTTGTCCACAACTATCGAGAAGTCGCGCGTTACCGACGGGAACCGCGTAAGCTGTCTGTATTTCACGTCATGCTTTGCCGCCTTGAATATTGCCGTGAAATCCAGCTCGCCCATATACGCCTTTGTTCCGATTTCAAAATTCCTCGCGACCGACGGATGCACCTCGCCTATTATGCCTACGCGTCTGCCTTTTATGGAAATGCCCGCCGTCCTGCCGGGATGATAAACGGGATTATCCGTTACCCTCTCAAACTCCGCGTCGGAAATATGCAGTCTTTCAAATATTTCCTCCACCGCGCCCTTGACGTCATAGAAATCAACATTGCCGTACATTCCTATCATGAGCGTCGGATTTTCGTCCGGCAGCCGCCCCGCCTCTGTGGGGATGTATACGCGGCCTATTTCAAACAGCTTCGCGCTCTTGTTCTTGTAATTAAAATTGCGTCCGAGCGTTTGGAGCATACTCCCCGCCATGGTCGTCCGCATAACGGAGGTGTCCTCGCCGAGCGGGTTTGTGATTTTAACCTGCTCTCTTAACGGCGAGTCGGTGGGAATATTCAGTTTATCGAGCACTGACGGGCTTTGGAATGTGTATGTGTAAATCTCATACATGCCCTGCGAGGTCAAAATCGCGGCAATATCGCGCTCCGTCCTCTGCTCCGGCGTCAGTATTCCGCTTGTCGCCGCGCCGCTCATAAGCGTGGTCGGAATACGGTCATAGCCGTAAAAACGCGCAACCTCCTCCGCAATGTCCGCCTCGGCGCGGAGGTCGGGACGGAACGACGGCGGATACAGCGTCATACTGTTCATATCAACCTCTATCCGAAGCGCCGCGAAAATATCGCACATCTGCTCAACCGATACATCCGTGCCCAAAAACGCGTTGATCTTATCGGGTCTGAACTTGATCTCAACCGGCGGCTCCACATTGCCCATAACGTCGATCATACCCGTGACAATCTCGCCGCAGCAAAGCTCCTGCACGAGCTCGCAGGCGCGGTCGAGAGCCGGAACGGTATTGTTGTAGTCAAGCCCCTTTTCATAGCGCGATGACGCTTCCGTTCTAAGCCCTACCCTCTGCGCCGTGAGCCGAACCGACGCCGCGTCAAACATTGCCGACTCGAATACAACCGTTGTCGTGTCGTCCTTGATTTCCGAATTAAATCCGCCCATTACGCCCGCGACGGCAACGGCGCGCTCCGCGTCCGAGATTACCAGGTCGTCAGACGTAAGGCTTCTGTCCTGACCGTCGAGCGTCTTTATCGTCTCGCCGTCACCTGCGCGGCGCACTGTTATACGTCTTCCTGCAAGGTCGCGTATATCAAACGCGTGCATCGGCTGACCGTATTCCAAGAGCACATAGTTTGTAATATCGACTATGTTGTTTATCGCTCTTACGCCGCATGCCTCCAGTCTTTCCCGCATCCACTTCGGCGACGGGGCTATTTTTACATTCTTAACCACGCGCGAAGAATAGCGCTTGCACTTGTCCTTGTCTATAATCTCAATTCCTATCATATCGTTTATGTCCCCGCCGGCTTCCGTAAATGTCGGCTTGTGGACGCTGAACGGTTTTTTAAATGACGCGGCGGTTTCCCGCGCAAGGCCTATGATTGAGAAGCAGTCGGGACGGTTTGACGTGATTTCAAACTCTACCACATTTTCGTTAAGTCCAAATAAATCCTTAACGTCCCCACCTATTTCGGCGTCGTCGGGAAGTACCAGTATACCGTACTCCGGCTCGTAGCCCAGCCGTGAGTTTTCTATGCCAAGCTCGTCCGCGGAGCAAATCATGCCGTTGGAGAGCACGCCGCGAAGCTTGCCCTTCTTAATCTTCACTCCGCCGGGCAGCGACGCGCCGTTAAGCGCCACGGGTACCTTCTGCCCCGCCGCCACATTGGGCGCGCCGCACACAATCTGTATCGGCTCTCCCTCTCCGACGTCCACTGTGCACACGTGCAGATGGTCGCTGTCGGGGTGCATTTCGCAGGTCAGAACCTGCCCCACCACGACCTTATCTATATCCGCGCCGAGGTTTTCCACGCCCTCGACCTTTGAGCCTGTCATAGTAAGCCTGTCCGCGTAAGATTTCGGGTCTATACCGCCAATATCCGTATAATCCGAAAGCCAGCTCATTGGTAATTTCATCTATATTTCATTCCTTTCAAATTATTGATTATCTGTCAGCTGTTAAAACTGCTCCAAAAACCGCAAATCGTTTTCAAAGAACAATCTGAGGTCGTTTATGCTGTACTTACCCATCGCTATACGTTCAAGACCTATTCCGAACGCGAAGCCGGTGTATTCCTCCGGGTCTATGCCGCAGTTTGCGAGCACCTTCGGATGAACCATACCGCAGCCGAGGATTTCGATCCAGCCTTCGCCCTTGCATACGCCGCAGCCCTTGCCGCCGCAGTTGAAGCAGCTGTAATCCATTTCCGCCGACGGCTCCGTAAACGGGAAATGATGCGGACGGAACCGAACCCTTGTCTCCTCGCCGTAGAGCTTCTTTACAAACATTTCAAGCATGCCCTTTAAATCCGCCATCGTGATGTTCTTATCCACCACAAGTCCTTCTATCTGATGGAATACCGGCGAATGTGTCGCGTCCTGGGTATCGCTCCTGTAAACCTTGCCGGGCGCGATGATTCTTATCGGCGGCTTTGTCTTTTCCATTACGCGAACCTGCATTCCCGACGTCTGCGTGCGGAGCACGATATTGTCCGCGATATAGAATGTGTCCTGCGTGTCGCGGGCGGGATGATTTTTGGGGATGTTTAACGCCTCGAAGTTGTAGTAATCGTACTCAACCTCCGGACCGTCGGCGACCGAAAAGCCCATACCCATAAATATTTCCTTCAGCTCGTTCATAACCTGGGTCAACGGGTGCAGCTTGCCCTCGTCGTTTTTTCTGCCCGGCATGGTAACGTCTATTACCTCGTCCTCAAGCTTTTTTGCCTCGATCGCGGCGGCAATCGCCGTCTTTCTCTCGTCAATCTCCCTTTCCAGCTTTTGACGTATCTCGTTCGCTAACGCGCCGATTTTCGGACGCTCGTCGGGGCTGAGCTTGCCCATGCCCTTTAGGACGGCTGTAAGCTCGCCCTTTTTACCCATATACTTTATACGGATATCCTCAAGAGCTTCCATTGCGTCCGCGTTCTTCAGGGCGCTCTCAACCGCGGCCCTAATCTGCTCCAACTTCTCTTTCATGTTCTACTTCCTTTCGTATGATATGGTTTTCGGGATTTGTAAAATTAAAAAAGCCTCGTCCCGTAAAAACAGGACGAAGCATAACGCTCCGCGGTACCACCCGTGTTCCGGATTGCTCCGGCGCTCATTTTCGCGTTAACGCCGCCGACGTCGCAGACTACTCCCGCGCCTAAGGCAACGGTTTAACCCGCGCGGCTCCGGGATGAAATTTCACATATACGCTTACCGCCGCGGCTTACAGCCCGCGACCGCGGCTCTCTTGCGGCGCAATATACGCTACTTTGTCCTTTCACTGCCTTTAATATTAAAGTTTATATGGTATTTTACCATATACATCCGGCTTTGTCAAGCGGTTATTTTGATTTATTTTGTGATTTCTATAGAAGTCAATGATGTGAGACACTTTTATTAAAATAAGATTATGCTACCCTACGATTTTGTAATATGTGTTCCAAAGTCTGTGTATGACTCCAAAGGAATACAAGCTCAAAAACAAATAAAAATACCCTTGACCATCAGCGTTTCAGCATCTTTTTCGGAGGCTCCGAATACTCCTTAACATACATCTTGTAAAAGCCGGAATAATTACCGAATCCCGCCTCCTCGCTTGCGTCAATAAGACTTTTTCCGTCGGAATACAGCTCCCGCACAAGCAGCAGGCGCTTGCGGTTTATATATTTGGTTATAGTTAAGCCCGTATACTGTTTAAAAATATGGCAAAGATGGTATTTACTCATATAAAAGCGCGAGGCTATATGCTCCAACGACAAATCAGAGGTTATATTATCGTTTATATATTTAAGTATACCTTTAATATGCTCGCTGTGCGGTCTCTCCGCCTCTGTTCCCGCCGATATGCGGCTCAGCTTGTATATCAGATCGATTATTTTGCTTCTTATGGCTGTATCCGGTCTGATACCGCCGCCGCATATGTATTCCTCAATATCCCGTAATAACTGCGGTATGCCGTTTTTCTTTACCTCCTCCGAGCAAAATAAATTATTAACGCCCAAATCCCGCGCGGTAAATATGCTCCGCATATCCTCACATTCATTCCTTATAAAAAAGCTGTCCTTAACCGATATAACTATACGCTCATACTCCTCAAACGGCTGTCTGTGCCACATCTTATGCATTTCGGAACCGCGCACTATGACAATATCATACGGGTTCATATCATATATACTCCCCTCGACTCTGAATTCGCTGTTTCCCCGCAGAAATATAAGTATTTCATACAAATTATTGTGGCTATGCAGAAAAAAAGCTTTTTCTTCAAGCTGTGTGTCAAGTCTCTTTATATAATTAAATTCGCTTTTCGTATCTTCATAGTGAATTAATTCCATTTTATTTGCTCCTATACCATAGTTATATATAAACCTTAACACATCTCCGCAAGATTGTCAATGTTTATAGCAATATTGGCTTAGAAGTTTTCAAAAAAATATCGTATAATGTAATTACAGACTAAATAAACAGGAGTGATACTATGAACAATCAACAATTTATAATATCCGGTTTTTCGGATGAAATCGACGAGAATATTGAAATGCAATTTTCTCATCTTAACAAGCTCGGCATTACATATTTTGAACCGCGAGGCATAAACGGAAAAAACATTGCCGATTTGTCCGAAGATGAAGCGTCCGAACTGAAAAATACTATGGACAAGTATGGCATCAAAGCATCTTCAATAGGCTCGCCAATCGGCAAAATTGCAATCGGAGACCCGATCGAACCTCATCTTGAGTTGTTAAAGCGCGTTATAAATACAGCAAAAATTCTCGGCACGAAATATATACGCGTATTCAGTTTTTATATGCCGCAAAAGGATTACACGCCGTACAGAGACGAGGTTATGCGGCGTGTGCGAATGATGGCGGATATTGCCGAGGACGAGGGCGTTATCCTTCTCCATGAGAATGAAAAGAACATCTACGGCGATATAGCTTCAAGGTGTCTTGAAATTGTAGAGGAGATAAACTCCCCCGCATTAAAATGTGTGTTTGATCCGGCTAATTTTATCCAATGCGGACAGAAAGTCTATCCCGATGCGTATAAGCTGCTCCGTCCGTATATCGAATATATGCATATAAAAGACGCGACCGATGAGGGCAATGTTGTCCCCTCCGGTTTAGGCATAGGAAATATTAAAGCCGTATTGAGCGAACTCAGAGACAGCAATTATCACGGTTTTCTCAGTCTTGAGCCTCATTTGGGTAGTTTTACAGGATTGGACGGTCTGGAAACAGGCGACAAAATGCTTGACCTTGAACATAGTTCGCCGGATAAATTCACCTGTGCCTTTAACGCTCTGAACACAATACTTAAAGAATTATAAGGAGGCGTTTTTATTATGAATGAGGTGCGAACAGGAATTATAGGTCTTGGTAATATTGGCACAACACATGCAAAAAATATAACAGCGGGACTCGTTCCCAACATGCGTCTGACAGCGATATGCGATATTTCCCGAGAAAGGCGGGAATTTGCGAAAAAAGCCTTTCCCGAAGCGGAAATTTTTGACAGGGCGGATAAAATGTTTGAGAGTGGGCTTATTGACGCCGTAATAATATCCGTGCCGCATTATGACCACCCTACTCTCGCAATTGCGGCGTTTAGTCACGGTATTCACGTTATGGTCGAAAAGCCGGCGGGAGTATATACAAAGCAGGTTATGGAAATGAACGCGGCGGCGGAGAAGTCGGGGAAGCTGTTTGGTATAATGTATAATCAGCGTACAAATCCCATATATCAAAAGCTGCGCCGGATCGTACGCTCGGGGGAGCTCGGCGCAATCAAACGCGTACTGTGGGTAATCACGGACTGGTACAGATCACAGTATTACCATGACAGCTGCACATGGCGTTCGACATGGAAAACAGAGGGCGGCGGTACGCTCATAAACCAAAATCCGCATCAGCTCGACTTATGGCAATGGATATTCGGAATGCCTTCAAGAGTGATGTCGCATGTATCATTCGGTAAATATTACAATATAGAAGTCGAAGATGATGTCACGGCTTTTATGGAGTATGATAACGGTATGACAGGAGTGTATATAACCTCAACAGGCGAGGCGCCCGGAATTAATCATCTTGAAATTTCATGCGATATGGGCATGATAACCGTAGAAAACGATAAGATAACTTTTATAAAAAACGAAATCTCCGAGCGGGAATTTAATAAAATTAACACAAACGTATTCGGTATGCCCAAAAGCAAGCCTTGTGAAATTCATACCGAGCCGCAAACCGAGGAACAGCACGCGCTCATTCTTCAAAATTTCACTAATGCCATTCTTCACGGCGAACCGCTGCTTGCTCCGGGATATGACGGCATACACGGCTTGACTGTTTCAAACGCTATACATTATTCTGCGTGGACGGGCGATTGGGCTGAAATTGAAAACTTCCCGCATGATGATTTTTATAAAATACTTAATGAAAAAATAGCCGCTTCCACAGTTGTCAAGGAAGAACGGAATATAACAGCAAATACCGAAGGTTCTTATTGATGAAAGGACTTAAGCTATGAAGAATGCATGTATTATAGGTTTTGGGGCAATAGCGCCTGTTCACGCGGACGCTCTTGAACGCTGCGAAAACGCTCGCCTTTACGCAATATGCGATACGAACACAGCTTGTCTTGACACCGCCGGTAAAAAATATAACGTGATTACATATACAAATTATACCGAAATGCTTAAAAATCCGAATATAGACACAGTACACATATGCACGCCGCATTATCTGCATAAGGAAATGTCTGTGAACGCAATGCTTGCCGGCAAAGATGTTGTTCTTGAAAAACCGGCGGCTATGAACCGCAAAGAGCTTGCGGAGCTTGTTTCGGTTCAGAAAGCCACGGGAAAACACGTTTGCCTTATGATGCAGAACAGAACCAATGCGGGTATCGTCAAAATGAAAGAGCTTTGCAACAACGGAGAGCTTGGCAAAATTACAGGCATTTTCGGCTCTCTCACCTGGAACAGAACCGCTCGGTATTATCAAAATTCCTCATGGCGCGGCAGATATGATACCGAGGGCGGAAGCTTGCTTATAAATCAGGCTGTTCATCTTTTGGATTTATTCGGGTATTTCGGAGATGGTATAAAAAGCGTCAGGGCGATCTCAGCCGCCATGCAGCTTGACAACATTATTGAAACCGAGGATACCGCCTGCGCAATTATTAATTTGGGTAACGGTGTTCACGGATGCTTTTTCGCGACAAATACATATACCGCAGACGAGCCGTTTCGGTTGGAGCTCCGCTTTGGAAATGCGTTGCTGCGCTACGCCGACGCGAGACTTTATAAAATAACCGATGAAAATACCGAAATACTCGTCAATGACACAGTTTTGCGCGACGGAAAAAAATATTGGGGCGCGGGACATTACAGCGTAATAAATCAGTTCTATAATTCTCTCGAAAACGGCGGTTCATATATAAGCCTTGACAGCGGACTAAATACTATGAATGCATTGTTTGCGCTATACGAAAGTTCTGCTATGACGCATACAAAGACTATAAAAGCGGTGCCCGGTCCGACTGTTTCCGACATTAAATAGCAAAGGAGAGAAAAAGCTATGAAAATACCTGAAATACTGATCTCGCTGAGCGGGGAGCAAATTACCTCAACAGACATGTGGGAAAAATACCGCAGGAACGAAATTTACACACTGTTTGAGAATTTCGTATACGGCGTTGCGCCGGGCTGTCCGAGGGATATGCGCTTTTCTGTTAAAAACATTGAACGCAAGCACAATATCACGCAAAAGAAAGCGGATATTATATTTCCGAGTTTTAAAATCATTGCAGATATTTTTATCCCGACGGGAAACACAAAAAAACTGCCGGCATATCTGCTTTGTATGCATCAGTTTGAGGAGAAAAGCTGCAACATTGACGAGGAGTTGGATTTTGAAATTGCTCCGATTTTGGATATTGTAAAGCGCGGATATGCTGTGGTAACAATGAAAACAAGTCAAATCTGCCCGGACACTTTCACAGGCGAACCATACGGAGACGGAATTTTCAAATGGATTGACTATCCGAAGCGAGACAATTCATGGTCGATTATCGCGGCATGGTCGTGGGGGCTCAGCCGCGTTATGGACTATCTGCAAACGGATAAGGATATTGACCAAACCCGCATCGCGGTAATCGGACATTCTCGCAGCGGTAAAACTGCGCTGTGGGCGGGTGCTTCCGACAAACGCTTTGCTATGGTTGTTTCCAACAACTCCGGCTGTACAGGAGCGGCAATGACCGGAGGAAAAAAGGGAGAACATGTCAAGGATATCAACGATACCTTTCATTGGTTCTGCGAAAATTATATAAAATATAACGACAATGAAAAACTACTGCCCGTAGACCAGCATATGCTGCTCGCTCTCATCGCCCCGCGCCCCTTATATGTGGCGAGTTCTTCGCTGGACGAATGGGCGGACCCGGACAGCGAACTGCGCTCCTGCCGTTTGGCCTCGGAAGTATATGAACTGTACGGCTTAGACGGTGTAATCACTCCCGAAAGCATTGAAGAAAATATTCCTTATCATAAAGGAATGATTGCTTATCATCGCAAAACCGGCGAACACAGCTTGACGAAGCAGGACTGGAATTTATTCTTGGATTTCTCAGATAAACATTTGAAATAAAGAATAAGTTTGAGGATGAGTTAATGTGAAGATTTTATTTGCATCTGATATGTCATTTAATGATTTTCCCTGTAAAGTGGCAAACTCGGGAAATTTTTCTATACAAACTCAAAAAATTTTATTCTTGACATTGTAACGGTGATGTGATATAATTTAGACATAAGGAGCGGTTTTGATCGTTCCGCTCAACGGACTTTCTTGTTAGTCTTTACAAGCTAACAAAAGCCGCCCCATTGTTCGGATTCGGGGCGGCTTATTTTTTTATGTGCTTGACGATTTCAAGCAAGACAATAAGCATTATCAAGCTTAAAATCATATTAAAGTCCATAATATAGCCC
>CANRAG010000027.1 GCA_947628515.1 uncultured Clostridia bacterium
CTCCTTTGACGGAGCCGGAGTTATAAGACTTACGACAACTATCGCGATACAAGCCGCGATAAACGCCGGAAGAAGCTCATATATCGCAAGCACGCCGCCAAGCGCAGCAATGCCGTACTTCCATATAAATACCATTGCCGCGCCTACAACCATACCCGCGAGCGCGCCCCACTTCGTCGTTCTCTTCCAGAACAGTGAGAACAATACGACAGGGCCGAATGATGCGCCGAAGCCCGCCCATGCGAACGATACGACTCTGAATACCGAGCTGTTCGGGTCGCTTGCGAGAATAACCGCCACAATCGCTATGGCAACAAGAGTCAGTCTTGCGATAATCAGAGTGGTTTTCTCCTTTATGCCGGGAAGGAGCTTTTCCTTCAGAATATTCTGTGATACCGACGACGCGGCCGCAAGCAGCTGTGAGTCCGCCGTTGACATTGTCGCCGCCAAAATGCCCGCGAGAATAACGCCCGCGATAAGAGCCGCGATTATTCCGTGACGGCTTATAAGGTTAGCTATTACAACTATTATAGTCTCCGAATCCTCAAGCGCTCCCATAGTTCCCGCCTTTACCATGCCAAGGCCGACAACGCCTATAAATATACCGATTGCCATTGAAATTACAACCCATACGGACGCGACGCGTCTTGAAAGCTTAAGCTTTTTAACATCCTCGATTGCCATAAATCTTAAAAGGATATGCGGCATACCGAAGTAGCCCAAGCCCCACGCGAGAAGCGAGAATATTGTAAGAACGCTGTACGGTGAAGCCGTCATTGTCTCCGGATCATGAATTTGGAAAACCGTGAAATAGCCCGGAAGCGACTTAGCGTTGTCGATAACTGCGTCCAGGCCGCCCGCGCTTGTAACGCCGTAGCCCAAAACCACAATCAGCGCAATTGTCATAACAATACTCTGAACAAAGTCCGTGGTACTTGCCGCGAGGAACCCGCCGAGCATGGTATACAGTATAATTACCGCTGCGCAGATAATCATGGCGTTAAAATACGGAACGCCGAACAAGGAATTGAACAGCTTACCGCATGCTGAGAAGCCCGACGCCGTATACGGGATGAAGAATATTATAATTACTATGGCGGCTATAACGCTTAACATTCTTGACTTATCCTTAAACCGCTCCGAGAAGAACGCCGGAATTGTCGTAGCGCCTATATGGCTTGAATAGCGTCTTAGTTTTTTCGCCACTATAAGCCAGTTAAAATATGTACCTATGGCAAGACCTATCGCCGTCCACGACGCCTCCGCCAATCCTGTAAGATACGCCACACCCGGCAGTCCCATTAAAAGCCATGAGCTCATGTCCGACGCCTCCGCGCTCATTGCCGTTACAAACGGGCCGAGTCTGCGTCCGCCGAGATAGAAGTCATCGGTTGTTTTATTTCTCTTTGAATACCATACGCCTATACCCAGCACAAGAAGCAGATATGCGACAATGGAAATCATTATACAAATATTATTTACTGTCATCTTTTTCCCTCCTGAATGAATTATGTTCATTATTATACACTATTTTGTTCAATATGTCAACAAAAATTTTTCAACTTGTCACGTTTGAATTGAATTTTTAGCGTTATGTCGTATACTACGATATACGAAAACAGCGTTATGTATAAGAAATACGAAAACGCAAATACTTATATAGAAAATCAGGTTATATATCCAAAGGAGCTGAACTGCTATTCTTATTATTGTAATACGCACGCTGATACTGTACGCCGTGGTAATTCTGTCGCTGCGTATAATGGGTAAACGTCAAATCGGCGAGCTTCAGCCTTCGGAGCTGGTTGTGGCGATAATGATTTCGGATCTCGCGACCGTGCCGATGGAATCGGTAAACATACCGCTTCTTACGGGCATAATTCCGGTGCTTACGCTCATACTCGCCGAGGTCATGCTGTCATTCGCCTCGCTTAAAAGCCGCGGCATACGCAAGCTCATAATAGGCTCACCCTCCGTCGTTGTATATAACGGGGTCATAAACGAGCGCGAACTGGAGCGGATGCGGTTTAACCTTGACGACCTCCTCGAAGAACTTCGGCTTAACGGCTGCCACGACATATCCGACGTAGCGGTTGCGGTTGTCGAAACAAGCGGTAAACTTTCGGTTATCCCGAAAGACAGTGCCAGAGCCGCCACGGTCGAGGATTTGGCGCTTAAAAACGTGCGGCACGAAGGACTGCCCTGCACGGTTATAACCGACGGCAGGCTAAACCGCTATGAGCTTAAACGCAGCGGCAAGGATATGAAATTCATATCGGAAGAAATAAAAAAAGCCGGCGCGCGGTCGGTACGTCAGGTGTTTATTCTGTCCGTTGACGCGGAGGGCGATATATTTATTCAGCTCAAAAACAAATACACTAAAGGAGGCCGGGAATGAAAAGCTTTATAACAGCGCTTGCAATTGCCGCCGCGCTTATATCGGGCAGTCTGTTCTACATGTCAAAGCTCGAAACGGCGTCCGATGAGCTTTCGGACATAAACAATGCCATAACCGCAAACCTCACGAGGGACGAATTCAAATCCGCCTCCGAAAATATCAAAAAACTCCGCGGCGAGCTTGAACGCGTGGAACCGTTCCTCGCAATGCTCGGAAATCATGAGGAGATAGATAATATAGAATCCAACCTCGCCGAGCTTGAACATTATACCGAGGGTGAACATAAGGTTGACGCAATCGCCAAGACGGGCGTTCTTTCATTTCTGTTCGAGCATCTGCCCAAAAATTCACGGCTAAAAATAGAAAATATCCTCTAAACAGGTCGCTAAGCTAATATTTTTCTTGACAAAACGCGTTTTTTAGTATATCATTAAGATATTAAAGAATGTAGTGGCAACATTAACAGGAGGTTTTTCTATGAAAAAAAATATAATCAGCGTTATTGCTGCAACAGCGGCGGTTACCGCTTTAATCGGCGGATGCTCGATGACGGGCGAACCGGAGGCCACGGTGCAGCCTATAGAACAGCCGGCGCCGACTCTATACGTATACGGGGAATATGCTTTGCTTGATGGCTATACGCTCTATCAGAGTCCCGACGGCGCATTCTCAATCCAGCTTCCTGAGGGCAGCGCGGTAAACGATGCGGACCCGGATAATATCGCTATAAGCATCGCGGGAACCTTCGCCAATCCCGATACAATCAGTATTACGAAGTCGGCGGACGTAAAGGCGATAGACACCGCCAACGGTCTTATGGACTTGCTTAAGGATGATAATTCAATAGACATAACAGCGTTCTATGTGCTCGATAAGGGCGGCGCGTACGAGGGATATAAATACACATATACTTCCGTGGACGATCCTCAATTAAAGGGAATAAAGAGCATTTATTTCTCGGACGACGGCACGGCTTATACCGTTAACGCCACAATATATAACGGCGGCGACGAAACGAATATTCACACAATCAACGGAATTGTGGATACATTTATAAATAACCTTTAATTAAAAGCTGCCGCGGCGCAAGCCGCGGCAGCTTTTTAGTTCCCTGACATATCCTTCATAAGCTCATAGAGCTTTTCGAGCGCGTCGGTTTTTGCAATCCTTTTAAGATTTGCCGACATCTCTTTAAGATATTTCTCATCGTCAAGCATTCTGCGTATTTTGCCGTACAGCGTCTCCGCAGAAAGCTCCGGTTCCGTTATGACCTCCGCCGCGCCCGCGCGCTCGAACTCCCGCGCGTTCTGCTCCTGGTGGTTCCTTACAACGTTAGGCGACGGAATAAGTATCGACGGCTTGCCGAGCGCGGCAATTTCCGACACCGTTATCGCGCCCGAACGCGCCACCACCACATCCGCCGCCGCCATCGCGTCCGCCATGTTATGGATATACGGCGTTATTTCTATATCGGCGTCCGCGTCGGTTATACCCTTTTGTCTCGCGGCGGAGCTGACCTTTTCATAGTTTCTTTCACCCGTTCCGAACAGCAGCTTTATTCCTCCGTCCGCCTTTAGCATTGGCAGCATCGAAATCACGGTTTCGTTTATCCTATCCGCTCCGAGACTGCCGCCGAATATGAGCACGAACGGCTTTGTTATGCCGAGCCGCGCCCGCGACTTATCCCTGTTCGCTTCAAGAATCTCCGTTCTTACCGGGTTACCGGTAACCACGCATTTTGAACTGTCCTTCATGAATTTTACCGTCTCGTCAAAGCTCAGCGCAAGGTATTTTACATACTTTTCCGAGCCCTTTACCGTAAGACCGGGATATACGTTCTGCTCATGAATGAGCGAGTTTACGCCCTCCTTCTTCGCCGCCATTGTGACGGGACCGCTGACATATCCGCCGGTGCAAACGACGCAGTCGGGCTTAAACTCGCGTATTATCCGGCGGCAGTCGTTTTTAGCCTTCATAAGCTTCATGAGGACGGACGCGTTTTTAAGCATATTCCGCCTGTCAAAGCCCTCTATGTCTATATATTTTATATCATATCCCGCTTCCGGCACAAGCTTTGTTTCAAGCCCTTTTCTTGTGCCTATAAACAACGCCTCAAAATCGGCGTCATGCGCTTTTGCATAGTCCGCAATGGAGATCGCCGGGTTTATATGCCCGCCTGTGCCGCCTCCGGCAAATATCACTCTCATCTTACATCTTCACTCCCTTGTCACCTCTTAACGCTCTTGCGCGATATATTAAGCAGTATGCCCATTTCAAGCAGAAGCGTAAGGATTGATGTTCCGCCGTAGCTGAAAAACGGCAGCGACACTCCGGTATTTGGTATTATTGAAACCGCAACGCCCATATTAAGCAGCGCCTGTATTCCGAGCTGCGCCGCGATACCTATACATGTGAGCGACGACCACACATCCGGCGCGTTTATGGCTATTTTCATCGCCTTTAAAAACAGTGCCGCGAACAGAAGAATTACTATAACCCCGCCGAAAAAGCCTGTTTCCTCGCACACTATCGAGAAAATAAAGTCGTTATACGGCTCCGGCAGGTTGGAATACTTCTGCACGCTCTGCCCCAGACCCAAGCCGAACAATCGCCCGGAGCCTATGGCGTATATGCTCTGCGCGGTCTGGTAGCCGCTGCCCTGCGCGTCCGCAAACGGGTCGATGAGCGCGTCAACACGCGCCATACGCACCTCGTCGAATTGCAGATATATCCACACAATCGCCAGCATTGCCGCCGCTCCCACAATGAGCGGTTTAACGGGCGTTCCGCCCGCGATCATTACGCATACCGCTATACCCACTATAACTATGGTTCCGCTGAGGTGAGTTTCACACATCAATAAAACCGCCACTATGCCTATTATTGCCACCGCCAGCAGGTTGCCCTTAAGCTTTTTAAGGTTGAGAACCCCCGTTTTAACAAGATACGCGATATACATCGCAATCATCGGTTTCATAAGCTCCGAGGGCTGTAGCTGGATCAGCGGAATATTAAGCCAGCGGCGCGCGCCGTGCGATTTAACGCCTATGCCCGGTATCAAAACCAATATAAGCAAAACGACGCATATGAAAAAGCCCTTCGGAATGAGATGAAGAAAGCTGTCAAGATTAATTCTCGATACGACAACCATCCCCACAAAACCCATTATGATAAACAAAAGCTGTCTTTTAAAATAGTAATATGAATCGTCCTGCATACGGCTGCCCGCCGGCGCGGACGCGGAAAGCATCACTATAAGACCGATTGCGACCACAAGTATCACCAAAAACAGCAGGGTGTAGTCAAGCTCGCCCACTCTTACAAGCTTTGACTTTATACTCCTGCCGCCCTGCGCGTTCCCGCGCATGCCGTCGGGCGCCGACGCTCCGGTTCTTTTATTTTTATACTCGGCGGCATTCTTCTTTTCCGCCGGACGGACTTCGCGGCGCGGCGCGCTCCTTCCCGAACCCGCTCTTTGCGCGGACGGCGCGTTGCTATTGCCGCGATTGGTTATCCGCCTTGTTCCGCCTCTGTATTCTGACTGTGCCATTTAAGGTACTCTCCTTTTATGCAAAATATGCTATTACACAAAGAACGAATGTAGCCAGGGTAAATACTGTTACTATCTTTGTTTCCTTCCAGCCGCACATCTCGAAATGATGATGCAGCGGCGACATCTTGAAAATCCTTCGGCCTTCGCCGTACTTTTTCTTTGTATACTTAAAGTATGTCGTCTGCATGATTACCGAAAGCGTTTCCGCAAAATACACAAAGCCCGCTATGATTAGGTATAGATGCATATTCATCGCAACCGCCATAAGCGAAACAGCTCCGCCCAGAAACAGCGAGCCGGTATCGCCCATGAACACCTTTGCGGGATAGTGGTTGAATATAAGAAAGCCCAGAAGCCCGCCGACCGCGGCGGCGCCGAAAATACCTATATAACCGCGCTCCGCGCCGCCGACGCTCACCGCGTACAATGCGAAATACATCGACGTTACCACCGTTATACTCGACGCGAGCCCGTCAAGACCGTCGGTCAGATTAACGGCGTTAACCGTTCCCACAACCACAAACATGACGAACGGAATGTACAGCCACATGGGAACCGTGACCGCGTATCTGACAAACGGAATAATCACATCAGTGTCAAGGTTGCCGCGCAAGTACATTGTAATTACAAACACAGCCGCGAAAATTACCTGTAGGGCAAGCTTCTCAATCGGGGTAAGACCGAGGTTTCTCTTTTTTACAACCTTTATATAATCGTCGATAAAGCCCACTACGCCGAAGCCCGCTGCGAAAACGTATATTATGAGCGCGTCAAGCGCGGTATGGTCAATATGTCCGCTCGATATCCACGACGCGATAAACAAAAGCGCTATAGCCACTCCAATGCCGACTATGAACATAATCCCGCCCATAGTCGGGGTTCCGGACTTCTTCTTGTGCCACTTAGGCCCTTCCTCCCGTATCTCCTGTCCGTATTTAAGCTTATGCAGCCATCTTATAAACGCGGGACCGAGTATCGCCGTTATTGCAAACGCTATAGCCATAACAAATACCATAGTGCCCGTTAAATAATGATTTGTTATAAAATTGCGTATATTCATAATCCGTCCTTCCTCACAATGCCTTGATTGCTTCGGTTATTTTCTCAAAATGCATCCCGTGCGACGCCTTGACAAGCACGCTGTCGCCCTTCTTTAATATATCTGCCACAGCCCGCGCCGCGTCCTCTGTCGCGGCAAATACGCGCACATCGCCTACGCCGCAGTCCTTTGCGCCCTCGGCGATTTTTGCCGCGTTCTCACCCGCCGTAACAAGTACATCCACGCCGCAGTCCGCGACCGTTTTGCCCAAATCGTAATGCGCCTGCGCTGCGAAACCGCCCATTTCAAGCACATCGCCAAGAAACGCTACTTTGCGCGGCTTTATCGACTGCTGCTGCACCCTAAGCGCCGCGCGCACGGAATCGGGCGAAGAATTATAGCAATCGTTAATTATCTCAATTCCCTTATGGTTTATAACCTCAAGCCGCTGCGATGTGTAGACGCAATCCCTAAGCCCCGCCGCGCACTCCTCAACGCTGACGCCGAAATGCAATCCCGCGCACACGGCCGCCAGCGCGTTATATACATTATGCACGCCGGGCTGCGCTATATACGCGCCGAACTCACCCTTGCCGCATACAACGGTAAATTTCACGCCGTCCAGACCGAGATTTTCAATATCCTTTGCATACACGTCGTTAGAGCTGTCAAGGCCGTACCTAACCACGTTGTACACATCGCTCGTCACAGTCTTTAAAAACTCGTCGTCGCCGTTTACAAACAATGTGTTTTTGTCCGTGAACTGCTTTGTAATCTCCATTTTCGCTTTGAATATACCCTCGCGCGAACCAAGATTTTCTATATGCGACATTCCTATATTCGTAATAATTGCCGCGTCGGGCATGGCTATATTTGCAAGATATGCAATCTCGCCGAAATGGTTCATGCCCATTTCTATTACCGCCATTTCATGCTCCTCTTCCAAACCGAAAACAGTGAGCGGCACGCCTATATCGTTATTGAAGTTATTAGGCGTTTTATGCGTGTTAAAATGCTGTGAAAGCACGGCGTACACCAAATCCTTTGTCGTGGTTTTGCCCACGCTGCCGGTTATGGCGACCGACGGCACAAAATATTTTCTTTTATAGTATTTTGCAATATCGCCCAAAGCCTTCTTTGTATCGTCAACGCGAACCACCGTTCCGGGCATATTCCTGTCAATCTGCTTTGAGGTAAGCGAGGCGGACGCGCCGTGCAAAAGCGCGGATTTTATGAAATCATGGCCGTCAAACCTTTCGCCTATAAGCGGAATAAACAGAACCCCCTCCTCAACCTTGCGTGAATCGGTCGTTATGCTGTTAAATTCAAGTCCCGCCGTATTACCGACCTTTATTTCAATCTCTCCGCCCGTCGCGCGGAGAATGTCCTTTATTGTTAATATCCGCACAAAAAGTCCTCCCCTCTTTACTCACAATAAGGGGCTGCTTGCTACAAACAGTCCCCTATGAATTATCACTATCGTTTTTTTATCTGTTTTTAAGATGCTTATACACTTCTATTCTTTCGTCAAAATCGTGCTTTTCCTTGCCTATAATCTGATAGGTTTCCTGCCCCTTGCCCGCAAGAATAATCACATCGCCCTTGCGCGCCATATCGAGCGCGTAGCCTATCGCTTCACGGCGGTCCGTAATAAGAACATATTCGCCGTTCGTCCTTTTCATTCCCGCCTCGATCTCGCGGACTATAAGCTCCGGATCCTCCGTTCGCGGATTATCCGACGTAATTATACTGAAATCCGAAAGCCTTCCCGCTATTTCGCCCATTATCGGCCGCTTTGTGTTGTCCCTGTCGCCGCCGCAGCCGAAAAGCGTTATAACCCTGCCTTCGGCAAAGCCCTGAACACAGTTTATCACGTTTTCCAGCCCATCCGGAGTGTGGGCATAGTCTATGATTACGGTATAGTCGGTATCGGTGGGAACAACCTCAACTCGTCCCACAACGCCCGTCGCGCTGCCAAGACCTTTTATAATTGTTTCTATATCTATACCCAGCTGCAGCGCAGCGCCCGCGGCACAGATTGCGTTGTAGACGCTAAACCTTCCCGGTATCTGGATATGCGCCGGGTATCTCGCGCCGTTATACAGCATATCGAAATCGGAACCGCGTGACGACACTCTTATGTTCTCCGCTTTGAGGTCGCAGCCCTCGCCCATACCCACTTTTAAAATATCAGGGCACTCGCCTCTTGCCGCAATAGTCTTTCCGCCGTTATCGTCAAAGTTAACCACGCCCTTTTTTGAAATAGCGAAAAGCTTGGCTTTTGCGTTAAGATAATTTTCCATCGTTTTGTGGAAATCAAGATGGTCCTGAGTCAGATTGGTGAACACGCCCACGCTGAAATCACAGCCGTGCACGCGCTCCAGCTCCAGCGCGTGGCTTGAAACCTCCATAACGACATAGTCCGCGCTGTTATTGACCATTTCGTTAAAAAGCTGCTGTAGCTCAAGCGCGTTCGGAGTGGTGGGCGTGGTGCTCTTTGTAAGAAGCAGCTTGTCGCCTATGATATTCTGATTGGTTCCTATAACGCCCACTCGCTTACCCGCCGCTTCGAGTATGCTTTTTACAAGATATGTTATTGTGGTCTTTCCGTTTGTGCCCGTTATGCCTATAAGCGAAAATCTCTTTGCCGGATTGCCGTAGAAGGCAATCGCAAGCTCGGCGATCGTTTTTCTCGTATTCTCCACATATACCACGGGCACGTTCACATCAAGCTCATCCTCCGCCACAATAACGGCCGCGCCGTTTTCCGCCGCCATAGCGGCGAATTTGTGCCCGTCTGTCTCGTAGCCCTTTATGCACACAAATACATTTCCGGAAGATACCTTTCTTGAATCATATGCTATTCCCGTAATATCGATATCCGCTATATTCTCACTGCAATTTTTGAACAGTTCCCTTGCCAACATTCTAAAACACACCCCCGATTTTCTCTTTTACAGTTAGTCATTTGTAGCCTGCCGGAATTCAACGCCTATAACCGTTCCCGGCTGCACCCTTGTTCCGCTCGCCATCGTCTGGGCCACGGCATAGGCGTTATACGCCTCGCTATGCCCCGCTCCGCTTATTTCGAAATTAAGCCCGCGCAAATTCAATATATACTTCGCGTCCTTAACAGAAGTACCCTTAAGGTCCGGAACGGTTATAAGATCGTCCTCGTCCCTGTCCTCCGTGTAAAGTATAACAACGGAGTCGGATTCAAGTCTTTCGTCCGGCGACGGAAGCTGATCCACTACCGTCTCGCCGTCGCCTTTTACGATATACTTAAGACCCTGGTCCGTAAGCGTATTTTGGGCGTCCGATTTCGGCTTGCCTCTAAGCTCCGGAACTTCTACATATACCTCCTGAGTCTCGCCCTCGGTATACTGCTTGCTTATGCCCATATAGTCAAGCGACTCGGCAAGAATTTCGCCCACCACCGGCGCCGCTATTGTGCCGCCGTACTTGTTCGCGACCTGCGGCTCGTCAAACATTACAAGACATACCAGCTCCGGATCGTTTGCCGGAGCGAAGCCTACAAATGACGCGATACGCTTATCGCTGCCTCGCGGCTGCTTCTCGGATGTGCCGGTCTTACCGCCGATACGGTAGCCGCGCACATACGCGTTCTTACCCGTGGCGTTCGGATCCGCCACGACCTGTTCGAGAATGGAGCGCATACGCTCCGAGGTGTCCTCCGATATAACACGGTTTACAACCTCCGGTTCGTATTTTTTCACAACACCCTCGCTGTTATTTATCTCCTTTACTATAAACGGCTTCATTCTCTCACCGCCGTTGACAACCGCCGACACCGCCGTTACAAGCTGAAGCGGCGTTATCTGAAAGCCCTGACCGAACGATGACGTCGCAAGGTCAACCTCATTCATTGTCTCATAGAAAAGTCCCGATGACTCTCCGCCAAGCTCTATGCCCGTTTTTTCCGTGAACCCGAACGCTTCAAAATATCTTTCAAAGGTATCCGCGCCCATGGAAAGACCTATGTCCATAAACACGGGGTTGCATGAGTTTTTAACGCCTTCAACAAAGCTCTGCGCGCCGTGGCCGTTCTTATTCGCACACGAAATTTCACGGTCGGCGACCTTTTTAAAGCCGGGGCAGAAGAAATTGGAGTCCTCGTTTACGACATTCTCCTCAAGCGCCGCCGCCGCTGTTATAATCTTAAATGTGGAACCCGGCTCGTATGTATCCGACACCGCCTTGTCGCGCCACATCTTTGAACGCGCCTGCGACACGTATGTATCGGAAAGATTATCCGGATCCTCCGTGGGCCTTTCCGTCGGTTTTTCCGTAGGCGACCCGTCCGCATCCGGGTCCGGAGTCTCCTCCGGATAATCCGGCTCAAAATCGACAGCGTACTCCAAAAACTGCGTCAAATCGTACGGGTTATTGCAATCAAAATCGGGTTTTGTCGCGATAGCGAGTATCTCGCAGGTTTTCGGGTTCATTATAATTCCCGCCGCGCCCTCCTTAAGCTCGTTGGTTTCAATGGCCTCCTCAAGATGCTTTTCAAGGAAGTGCTGCAAGCTTTCGTCAATTGTAAGAACGACGTCGCATCCCTTTTTCGCGGCCGTCAGGTACTCTGACTGCTGGTCCTCTATAGTGGTTCCGCCCGCGTTGCGGTTCTGCGAAACCGCGCCGTTCACGCCTGAAAGATAGTCGTCAAACTGAAGCTCCACGCCCTGTATTCCGTTGTTGTCATAGCCGGTAAAGCCCAGCACATGGGACGCGACATTATAGGGATAATAGCGCTTTGAGTCGTTTTCAAAATATATCCCGGAAAGCGCCTGCTTCAGTTCAAGCTTCTGCTCGTCCTCGGCCTCTTTTTCCTTCGTTTTTGACAGCTGCGGATTAAGCATTGCCTCTATGGCGTCGCTCTCCTCCGCGCTCAATCTCTTCTTTATTATTCTGTACTGTGAGTTTTCCGTAAGACAGGCGCGCAGCTTTGTATCGCTCATCCCGATTATCGGCGAGAGCACCTGTATACACCTGTTCATATCTCCGTTCTCTTTTACGTCCTTAGGATTGCAGACAAGCGTTTTAACAGACGCGGATTCCGCCAGAACCTTACCGTTTCTGTCGTATATCGTACCCCTGTTAGCTCTCTCTATTGTGTCTGATGTCTGCATCTTTTTAGCAGTTGCGGCAAGTTCCGGACCTTTTATTATCTGCCACCATGCCATCCTCAGAATAACAAGTCCGAAGCCTATAAATACAAATAATATAATAATAAATGTACGCCTTTTTACATCATTTAACGATGGTAATGCCAATTATATCATTCCTTATTCTATGTAAATACGCTTCTCGGTTTATTATATGCTGAAAAAATCAACAATATTACTTATTATAGACTTTAAACCCGACATAAAGCGGTTGGAAACGCCCTCAACCTCATCCGCCGTTTTTTCCGTTGTGTCGTCCTGCTTAACATCAATATATATAATCTGATGCTTCTCCGGGCGGCGCATACCCAGTCTTGTGGTCGCCTCCTGCTCTATCTTTGACAGGTCAATGCTCTGTTCCAGCTCATACGCCTTCTGCGCCGTCACAGACTGCTCGAAGCTGTATTGATCCATAGCGGCCTTTAAGTCCGACTGGGTTTCGTTTACCTCAACAAACTGTATTATCATAAAAATCGCGGCAGCCGTTAATGTTAAAACGGATAATATTTTTCCGAAATAGCTCAGATCATTCTTCTTTTTTGCATTCTTTCTCTTATTTACTTTTCCATGCTTCACTTTTGTTTTCTCTCGTACCGATCGTTCTTCTTCATAATCGTACTTATAAGCCAAGTTACCGTAAGTCAAAACACTCTCTCCATTTCCCGGCTACAATTTCATTGCCGCTCTGAGCTTTGCACTTTTTGATCTTGAATTCTCACGAAGCTCTTCCTCCGTAGGAAGCACAGGCTTTCGGGTTACAAGCTTTACCAGTGGTTTCTTTCCGCATACACATACCGGAAAGCTCTTTGGGCATGTGCACCCTTGCGCGAGCCGCGCGAAGGTCTGTTTTACTATCCTGTCCTCAAGCGAATGGAATGTAATGACGCTCAATACACCGCCCGGCTTAAGCACGTCAACAAAATCGCGTATGGCGTCCTCCAAAATTCGCAATTCACCGTTTACCTCTATCCTGACGGCCTGGAACACTCTCTTTGCCGGATGCCCGCCGTCAAGTCTTGCGCCTTTGGGTATTGCCGCCTTTATTATATCGGCAAGCTCGCCCGTTGTTTCCACCTTTTTCTCGTTTCTTCTTTCGATAATAAACCGCGCTATTCTTTTAGACCACTTCTCCTCGCCGTATTCATAGAAAATACGAGTCAGCTCGTCCTCCGTGTATTCGTTGACAACATCATAGGCGCAAAGCCCCGCGCTCCGGTTCATGCGCATATCGAGCGGAGCGTTATGCATATATGAAAAGCCCCTTTCGGCGTTGTCGAGCTGATATGAACTGACGCCCAAATCAAGCACCGCGCCGTCAAGCCCGTCAATTTCCAAATCCGAGAGTATGTCCTTTATTTCACTGAAATTCCGGTTTACGGGTATCAGCTTTTCTCCGAACCGCTCAAGTCTCTTTTTTGACGCCCTTATCGCGTCAGCGTCTTGGTCTATACCGATAAGTCTGCCCGCGCCGCGGCTTAATATTTCAAACGAATGACCGCCGCCGCCCATGGTTCCGTCGGCATATACGCCGCCCCCGCGCACGTTAAGCGCGTCAACGCTTTCCTTAAGCAATACGGAATAATGCTTAAACTCCATACCGGCACCCCTCAGATATTTAGATTGTATTGCAGTATATTATCCGTCATAAAGCTGTCCGAAAGCTTGTTTTGATAATTTTCCCACTCAAGAGCATCCCATATTTCCAGTCTTGTGTTAGCGCCTACGAGCACGGCCTCCTTTGAAAGACCGGCATAGTCGATAAGTCGTTTTGCTATAGGTATTCTTCCCTGTTTGTCAACCGTTACCGCGGTCGCCTTGCCGAAAAACAGACGTACAAACGCCGCCGCGTTCCGGTCTGTGGCTGTGGGGAGCCGGTTCACCTTTTCGGCCACCTTGCTCCATTCCTCCTCGGTATACAAATGCAGACATTTCTCCGAAGGCGCCTGCGTAATATACACAGTACCGCGCACCTCATCACGCAGCTTGGACGGGAGAATAATTCTGCCGCGCTCGTCAAGCTGCCGCTCGTACTCATCAACAAATGTTACCATGTATATCACCACGCTTTTCTGAAATCTTTCTGCACAATAAGTAATCTGATTGTAATATTGTTACAGATTGGATACAGCTCCGATTAAAGGTCTGTTTTGACTCCAATCGGTTTCAACCGTAAGCCCTTTTGCTCCCAATTGCTCCAATCTGCTCCCATTCATATTCTATTGTACACCAAAACTTTGAAAAACGCAACCCTTTTTTTCAGGTATTTTCAATATTTCCAAAAAAATATTTCCGCCCAATAAAGATTTCAAGAACACTCTTGTAAATTTTTATAAAATAGGGTATAATTATCTTAAGCTTTTCATAGAAGCCGCACTTATATATAGTTTTTGGCACTAAATCCATATACTATATATTGTGCATGTAACAATTATAACACAATTATTACAATTTGTACATAGTTTTCTTAAAAAAATATTTCAAAACCGTTACAAATTTATCTTTTGTGTTACAACTAATTTGGAGGTTTTGCACATATGTCGAAAAATGACGAAAAAACAGTAAAAATACTCTGTGATGATTTTAATATAACAGTCAGACAGGCAGAAAACGTAATCGGCCTTATAGATGACGGCAACACAATTCCGTTTATCGCGCGTTACAGAAAAGAGGCCACCGGCGCGCTTACCGACACAGTACTCAGGGAATTTGACAAAAAGCTCGCATATTTGAGAGCGCTCGCACAAAAGCGCGATGATATATACCGTCTTATAGACGAGCAGGGCAAAATGACGCCGGAACTTGCAAACTCTATCGAGGCGGCAGAAACGGTATCCGAGCTTGACGATATTTACCGGCCGTACAAGCCCAAGCGCAAAACCCGCGCCTCGGCCGCGAGGGAGAAGGGGCTGCTGCCGCTCGCGCTTACCGTATTTAAACAGGAGCAAAACGCCGCCGACCCGATTGTTGAAGCCGAAAGATATGTAAGCGAGGATAAGGGCGTGGCGTCGGCTGAGGAAGCGCTCGCGGGCGCGATGGACATCATAGCCGAAGAAATAAGCGACAACGCGGAGTACCGCAAAAAGCTGCGCGCAATAACCAATGATTACGGTTACGTATCAGTCAGGGGCATAAAGGACGAGGATAGCGTATACAGTATGTATTATGACTTTAACGAAAAGCTTTCTAAGCTTCCGCCCCACCGTCTGCTTGCCATAAACAGGGGCGAGAAGGAAGGCTATCTCTCGTTTAAGCTCGACGTTGACGAGGATATGATGATTAAATACCTAATACGCAACACAACCCCCAAACGCGAAGCGCCATCGACAAAATATGTAAAGCTCGCCGCCGCGGACGCGTATAAACGGCTCATAGCTCCGTCGCTCGCAAACGAAATACGCGCGGCGGCAACGGAGGCGGCGGAGGAAAGCTCGATAAAAATATTCAGCAAAAATCTTAACGGACTGCTTATGCAGCCGCCCGTTAAGGATTGCGTGGTTATGGGCTTTGACCCCGGCTACAGAACCGGCTGCAAAATAGCGGTTGTAAACGGGACCGGAAAGGTTCTCGACACCGGAGTGGCATACTGCACGCTCCCGCACCATGATAAGGACAAAGCCGCGAAGCTGATTACGGACATGATTGAGAGAAACGGCGTTAATATAATATCTATAGGCAACGGAACCGCGTCAAAGGAGTCGGAAATATTTATATCCGAACTCATAAAGGACACAGAGCGCGATGTGCGCTATATCATGACAAACGAGGCAGGCGCAAGCGTATACAGCGCCTCCGAGCTTGCGGACGAGGAATTTCCGGACTACGACGTGGCGTTAAGGAGCGCGGTATCCATAGCCCGCCGCTTGCAGGACCCGCTCGCGGAGCTTGTAAAGATAGACCCGAAATCAATCGGTGTGGGGCAATACCAGCACGACATGAACCAAAAGCGTCTTAGCGAAGCGCTCGGCGGCGTTGTTGAGGACTGCGTAAACAGTGTCGGAGTGGATTTGAACACGGCTTCGCCGTCGCTTTTGTCATATGTTTCGGGCATAAATAAGACGGTCGCGAAAAACATAACTGTGTACAGAGAGGAAAACGGAAAATTCAAAACCAGAAAACAGCTTATGAAGGTGCCGAAGCTCGGCGCTAAGGCGTTTGAGCAATGCGCAGGGTTCCTGCGCATCGGCGACGGAGAAAACGTTCTTGACAACACATCGGTACATCCCGAAAGCTACGAGGCGGCGCAGGGACTTTTGGAGCGTCTGGGCTATACCTCAGACGATGTTCGAAACGGCGGCATAGGCGAGCTTCGCGGCCGCGCAAAAAAAGTCGGTATAGCGGAGCTTTCTTCGGCGCTTGGCGTGGGCGAGCTTACACTCTCTGACATAATCGACAGTCTCTTAAAGCCCGGACGCGACCCGCGCGACGAGCTGCCAAAGCCCGTGCTCCGCTCGGATATTCTCTCAATGGAGGATTTGAAGCCGGACATGGTTCTTGACGGAGTGGTGAGAAACGTGATAGACTTCGGCGCGTTTGTCGATATAGGCGTGCATCAGGACGGACTGGTGCACATATCGCAGATATGTGACAGATATATAAAGCATCCCACGGATGTGCTGTCCGTTGGGGATAGCGTTAAGGTGAAAATTCTCGATATTGACCTTAAGAAAAAACGTATTGCGTTAACAATGAAGAACATATAAATCTATGGGAGGAAGTATTATGCTTAATCATGTATCATTTCCGGGGCTTGGTATCAGCGTTGATATATCGCCTGTAGCGTTTCATATAGGGCAAAAGGAGATATACTGGTACGCGCTTATCATTCTTGCGGGCTTTATCGCGGGACTTCTGCTCGCGGCGCACAACAGTGAAAAACGCGGCATAAAAAAGGATTATGTATGGGATATAGCTCTGTTCGGTATAGTATTCGGTATAATCTGCGCAAGGATTTACTACGTGATTTTCGCGTGGGATGAGTTTCGCGGAAACTTTGCGGACGTTTTCAAAATATGGGAGGGCGGACTCGCGATATACGGCGGTATCATAGGCGCGATATTACCCGTAATAATATACTGCCGGATAAGAAAGATAAATATATTAAACGCGTTTGACGTGTGCTGTATAGGTCTGCTGCTCGGTCAGAGCATAGGCCGCTGGGGTAACTTTACAAACTGCGAGGTATTCGGCGGCGTTACGGACTCTCTTTTCAGAATGAGCATTAACGGCGCGCCCGCCGTGCAGCCGTTATTTCTCTACGAATCGGTATGGAGTATGCTCGGCGTTATACTCATACTGCTGCTGAGACGCTTTAAAACAAAGAACGGTCAGGTCATCGCGTTCTATCTGTTCTGGTACTCACTGGGACGGCTGTTTTTGGAGGGGATGCGCAATCCGGACTATATCCTCTATCTTATTCCCGGCAAGCTCGGCATATCACAGGCGGTCGCCGCCGTTCTTATCATAGCCTCGGCGGCGCTGTTCATATACGTAACAAAATCCGAAAGAGAATACTTTAAACCTATTCCGCCCATAGCGGATAGCGAAAAAATCCGGACTGACAAATAAAAACGCCCGTATGGGCGTTTTTATTTGCAATACTCCGCTATCTTCGCTCCGGCCTCCGCGCCAACCGCGTTATAGGCGCTCTGATTATAATGGTAGTGATCCTTCATATCCGAAATGTACGGTTCCAGAGAGCCGACCATTGTAACGTCATCACAACTCCCACACATCGCCGCCTGCGCATCGCGTATAACTCCGTAGCACGCATCCCATTCCTCACCCGTAAGACCTTTGTTTGGTTCGGGATACTTAACATAGTTATAGTGCCCCGTCTGTATCATGAATATATGCTCCGCGCCGTGAGCCTTGAAAACATCGAATATATATCTTAAATTTTCCGTATAATCCCGCTTCGAGCGTTTCGCGTCTCCGTCGCTCTCGCCCTGACACCACACGACGAAAATTCTTTCCGTATTTATACCGGTCCGGGCCAGAAACGCTCTTGCGGCGTCAAGCCGTGACGCCGCATCGGATACGAGATTGTTTTTCCACTCCTCCGTGTTTGTGCCGCCCATCGACGCGGACACCCCCACAACCTTACGGCCTGTTTTTTTATAATATGTATCGACAAGCGCGCTCACCATACTTCCCCTGCGTTTTGTCATTCCGTTTAAATCAATATCGCAAAGACCGCCTCTCCTGTCCTCGTTAAGCCCGAACGGCTCCTCTATCGGCACAAGATTATACGGATTGCTTACCGCCTTATACTCAAGCCCCGCGCTGCTGCCGCACACTACGGCATCGTCCGCGCTGCCGCGTCCGGACATATTCGACTGACCGGCAAATACCATCAAATCAACGGCGTCCGCCATATGCCCATATGACACATCTCCGCCGGGCTCGCATTCGATTTTACTTTCTGATATGTTTTCCATTCTATTCATCCCTTTCACAAAAGTCATTATATCATAACGTCCGAATTTGTCAAGTATGCAAGCGACGCGGCCATTGATTTTGGACGGGCTAAGCTTATCTGAACTCGGCGCGTTCAAAACCCGTGTGATTTCTCCCGTATAAGTTGACATATCGCTTAAAACTATGCTATAATATATTAAGCGGAAGGGTTATTTACGGCAACTGATACAAAACGCGGGCGCTGTAACAGCCGAATATGAATTTTCAATTTGTTTTTAAAAATGTATTGAAATTTCAACGAAAATAGTATAGAATAGTAGTATCTATATGTTCCGTAAAGTCTTACGGTCAGAGTATTGTATATCACAGGAGGTAAAAATATGTGCGGAATAGTCGGATATGTAGGCGCGAAGCAAGCGGCGCCTATTTTGCTGGACGGTCTTGAAAGACTTGAATACAGGGGATACGACAGTTCGGGTATAGCCGTTATAAATAACGGTATAATAGATATAGAGAAGGCAAAGGGACGGTTAAAGGTCCTGCGGGATAAGACCGAAAACGGCTCCACCGTTTCCGGCACCATGGGAATAGGCCATACGCGCTGGGCGACGCACGGCGAGCCGTCGGACGTCAACGCGCACCCGCATCTTTCACAGTCCGGCCGATTTGCGGTGGTACATAACGGTATAATCGAAAATTATATGGCGTTAAGGGAGCGTCTTACGTCAAAGGGATTTGAGTTTATATCGGAAACCGATACGGAGGTTATCGCTCATCTTTTTGAATATTATTACAAGGGCGACATCATGGACGCCATAATAAAGGTTATGGATCGCGTCGAAGGCTCCTACGCGCTCGGCGTGCTCTCATCCGATTACCCCGACCAATTTGTCGCGGTAAGAAAGGCAAGCCCGCTGATTGTCGGGCTCGGCGAAGGGGAAAACTTCATAGCCTCCGATGTAACGGCAATCCTTAAGCATACGCGCAATGTATACTATTTGGAGGATAACGAAATAGTGGTTCTTAAAAAGGACGAGGTTAAGGTATACAACGCCGATAAGGAGGAAGTAAAAAAAGAAGTGTTTACCGTGGATTGGGATGTTTCCGCAGCTGAAAAGGGCGGCTATGAACACTTCATGATAAAGGAAATCGAGGAGCAGCCCAAGGCGCTTCGCGCCACAATCTCGCCGCGTATAAAGGATGGAAGAATTGTTCTTGACGACGTATCCCTCACGCGCGAGGATATAAAAAATATCAATAAAATATTTATAGTGGCCTGCGGCAGTGCGTATCATGTGGGAGTTGTGGCAAAATACGTTATCGAAAAGCTGTGCCGCATACCGGTTGAGGCGCAGATTGCTTCGGAATTCAGATATTGCGATCCGATAGTAACCTCCAGGGACTTGGTTATTGTTATAAGCCAGTCGGGAGAAACCGCCGACACGCTTGAAGCGCTTAAGGTCGCAAAGAGCCGCGGCGCGAGAGTTCTGTCAATCGTCAATGTAGTAGGCTCCGCTATAGCAAACGCTTCCGACGACGTTATATACACATGGGCCGGCCCCGAAATCGCGGTTGCGACCACAAAGGCGTATTCGACACAGCTCTCGGTTGTATACCTGCTCGCGCTGTATATGGCCGAAAAGCTCGGAACATTGACGTCCGGACAGTACAATAAGTATCTCACGGAGCTTCAGGCTCTGCCCGAACTTGTGGAGCGGGTATTGGAGGATAAGGAGCAGTTCGCGTATCTCGCGTCGAAATTCTATAACTGCCATTCAATCTTCTTTATAGGAAGAAACCTTGACTATGCGGTATCTCTTGAGGGCTCTCTGAAGCTCAAAGAGATTTCATACATCCACTCCGAGGCCTACGCCGCGGGTGAGCTTAAGCACGGCACAATATCGCTTATCGAGAAAGGAACTCTCGTTATCGCGCTCGCGACAGGCGGCGAGCTGTTCGACAAGACCGTTTCCAACATAAAAGAGGTGACCGCGCGTCATGCCGTTGTAATCGGCGTTACAACCACTGAACACACAATGGAGAATGTTGTGGATCACATAATCCAAATCCCCGTTACGAGCGATATATTCCTGCCGTCGCTGTCGGTAATTCCACTGCAGCTGTTCAGCTATTATGTTGCCGCTCAGAAGGGCTACGACATTGATAAGCCGAGAAATCTCGCAAAATCGGTTACTGTTGAATAAGCTTTCGGAAGGAGTATAAATGAACACAAACAACTATGGAAAGCTCGGCAGAGGGCGGCGGCTTAAACTGAAACGGAGAATTACCGGCCTCATAATAGCCGCGCTGATTATTTGCGTCGCCGCGTTTATAATAGGCAAGCTCACCGAAAACAGCGCGGAATACCAGCTTCGCGCCTCGCTTGTTGAGGAAAACAGAGTTCTGCGAGAGCAGGTAACGGATTTGCAGGCGCAGATTGACGGGCTGAAAAACGAGCTTTCCGAAAAGAACGCTTATATAGAATCGATCCCGACCGCAGCGCCGGAAGATGAGACGGCTACGGAAGAACCGTCGCCGACGCCGCAGGCGGGCGGCACGCCGCGAAGCAACGCGCGCCAATAGAATTTTATTATCAACAGAAAATCTCCGACAGGGCGCCGCCCTGTCGGAGATTTTTTTATGACAGCCCGTATTGCGCCGTCGCGCCAAGCTCCTCCTCTATACGAAGAAGTCTGTTATATTTGGCTACGCGGTCGGTGCGCGCGGGCGCTCCGGTCTTTATCTGACCGGTATTTAGCGCGACCGCGATGTCGGCAATTGTCGTGTCCTCTGTCTCGCCGCTTCTGTGCGATACCACAGCGGTATATCCCGCCTTATGCGCGGTCTCGATCGCCTCAAGAGTATCGGTGAGCGTTCCTATCTGATTTACCTTTATCAGTATCGAATTTGCCGCGCCCTGCTCTATTCCCTTTCTAAGCCTTTGCGGGTTCGTCACGAACAAATCATCCCCCACAAGCTGCACCCTGCCGCCAATTCTACGGGTAAGCTGCGCAAATCCTTCAAAATCATTCTCGCCCAGCGGATCCTCAATAGAAAATATCGGGTATCTTGCAGAGAGATTATCCCAGTAGTCGATAAGCTCCTGCGTGGTCTTACTCATACCGGATTTTGTAAGTCTGTATCCGTCGCCCTCCGCCCATTCGGACGCCGCGGCGTCTATGGCAATCTTAAAATCCTCTCCGGGCGAGTAGCCCGCGCGCTCCACCGCCGAAAGAATAAGGTCGAGCGCCTCCTCGTCTGCGGCAAGGTTCGGCGCAAATCCGCCCTCATCCCCCACGGAGGTTATCATTTTCTGCTCGCCGAGTATTGACTTTAACGCGTAATATACCTCCGAGCACTGTCTCAACCCTTCCGAAAAGCTCTTAGCGCCCACCGGCATTATCATAAATTCCTGAATATCAACGTTATTGTTCGCGTGCGCGCCGCCGTTTAGTATGTTCATCATCGGAACCGGCAGGATATGCGGATTTACGCCGCCCAGATAGCGATACAGCGGTATGCCTATGCTACAGGCCGCCGCCCGCGCGCACGCGAGCGATACGCCGAGTATGGCATTCGCGCCGATACGCTTCAAATTCTGTGTTCCGTCAAGAGTTTTAAGCATATTATCAATAAGCGTCTGGTCTAACACGTTCATCCCTATAATCTCGTCCGCAACGGTATCGTTTACATTCTTAACCGCCCTTAGCACGCCCTTACCGTTATACCTCCGCTTGTCCCCGTCGCGAAGCTCGTATGCCTCATACTCGCCCGTAGACGCGCCGGAGGGCACTATTGCCCTACCCATGCCTTCGGTTGTAATAACCTCCACCTCAACGGTGGGGTTGGCGCGTGAATCGAGCACCTCGCGCGCGTGCACATCCGTAATCTCAATATAGCTCTTCATTATTATAAACATAGCTCCTTTCACAAAATCCGTTTGACCTCTATATTTTTAACAGCCAAAATCGTGTTTATACAAATTTCTGTTTTCATATTGACAAATTAACAGTTATGGGCTAAAATGATAATGGTATCTTATAACAAAGGGGAATAATTATGTCAAAAGTGAGAATAAACACCGCGCGTACAAAGGGCATTATAAATAAAAACATATACGGTCAGTTTGCCGAACATCTCGGCCGCTGCATATATGAGGGCGTCTATGTCGGAGAGGACAGTGAAATACCAAACACAAACGGGATGAGAAACGATGTTATTTCGGCGCTAAAAGAGCTGGATATTCCCGTTCTTCGCTGGCCGGGCGGATGTTTTGCCGACGACTATCACTGGCGCGACGGCATAGGCGACAAGGACAAGCGTCCATATATGGTTAACACCAACTGGGGCGGCGTGGTCGAAAACAACCATTTCGGCACACACGAGTTCTTCGAGCTGTGCTCTCAGCTCGGCTGCGAGCCGTATATAACCGGCAATGTCGGTTCGGGCACGGTACAGGAGATGCGCGACTGGATAGAATACATGACCTTTGACGGTGATTCGCCGCTTGCGAACGAGCGCCGCAAAAACGGGCGCGAAAAGCCGTGGAAGCTTAAATACTTCGGCGTCGGAAACGAGAACTGGGGCTGCGGCGGCAGCATGAGGCCGGAATATTACAGCGACCTGTACAGGCGCTATCAGACATTTATAAAAAATTACGGCGATGAGCCGATATACAAGGTTGCCTGCGGCGCCAACGCCGACGATACGGACTGGACAAGGACGGTTCTTGAACATGCCGGAAAGCTAATGGACGCTATTTCATGGCATAATTACACATATGAAAGGGATTGGCAGCATAAGGGGTCGAGCTATGCTTTCGACCGGGACGGCTGGTACTTGATTTTTGCCGATGTGGAGAGAATGCGCAAGAGCTTAAACGAGCACATAGCGACAATGGACTGTGTGGACAAAGCCGGCAAGGTCGATTTGGCGGTTGACGAATGGGGCAACTGGTTTGACTGCATGCCCGGTACAAATCCCGGATTTTTATATCAGCAGAACACCATGCGCGACGCGGTTAGCGGAATGGTTATACTCCATATGTTCCACGAGGCAAATCGCCGCGTAAAGATGGCAAATATCGCGCAGATGGTAAACGTATTGCAGGCGATGGTTCTCACCGAGGGCGAGAGAATGACCGTCACCCCGACATATCATCTGTTCCGTATGATGAAGGGGCATCAGGACGGCACGCTCGTTGACACCGCGTATGACAGCAAGCCGTATGAAGTTGACGGCGAAACGGTTCCGAAGCTAAGTATTTCCTCATCCGTAAAGGACGGCGTGCTTACCGTCACAATCGCAAACACAAGCCTCGACGACTCGGAACAGCTTGAAATCGAGACGGACTGTGATTTCACATCCGCCGAAGCCGAGGTCCTTACCTCCGATAATATGTGTGATTTTAACAGCTTTGACGAGCCGGACAAGGTTTTGCCGAAACCGCTTGACGCGAAGCTGGCGGATAATAAAATCAATATAACGGTTCCCAAGATGAGTGTTGTTCTTATCACATTAAAATAATATATGGCAAAATGTAAGCGGTGCGGTCTGAAAACCGTGCTAAGCAACGACGATATAGAAAAAATGGTCGGCGAGGTGCGCGCGATGCGCGGAGTCAGGCTCGTCGATGAAGCCGAATACGCGAGAAGGCTCGCGATATGCGGCGGGTGTGAAAAGCTCGAATACGGCTCAACCTGCTCATTGTGCGGTTGCGTCATGCAGGTACGCGCAATGCTGCTTGACGGCCGCTGCCCTTTTCCGAAGAAATCAAAATGGCAGGAGGGTGTCTTAAATGACTGTATCAGAAAAATTGAAGGAGCTGCGAACGGAAAGGAACATGACACAGCAGCAGATGGCTGACCGCCTGGGCATAAACCAGAGCGTGCTTAGCCGATGGGAAAGCGGCGCCACTGCGCCCTCGCTCAAATTCATTCGCGTTATCACATCATATTTTAATATATCGGTTCATGAATTTTTAAACCGCGACACAAAACAAAACCCTCAAAAAAGCAAGCGCACATAAAACAGCGCTTCGGTCTTTAAACGGTATAAACACAAAACGGACACGGATATTGTGACAAAAAATATCCGCGCCCGTTTTTATTTCGGTCAAAATTACGTATAAAACAAAAGACATATAAAAATATCCGAATTTTTTGTAATATTTTGTTGAAAATTCCAAAATGATGTGATACAATGAAATTACCTAAAAATTTTAAGAAAGGGTGAAAAAAAACATGGAAAATTTATTCAAACTCAAGCAGAACGGCACCACTGTAAAAACAGAGCTTATTGCCGGCTTGACGACATTCCTCTCAATGGTGTACATCCTGGCGATTAACCCGTCGATGCTCGCCGACGCGGGAATGGAAGCGGGCGCAGTATTTACGGCCACGGCGGTCTCGGCGGCAATAGCGTGCGCGGTTATGGCGTTCTTCGCGAACTATCCTATCGCGCTCGCGTCGGGTATGGGACTTAACGCGTATTTCGCGTATTCGGTATGTATACCGATGGCGAAAGCGGGCATCCAGAACCCGTGGCAAATAGCGCTTACGGCGGTATTGGTGGAAGGTATCGTTTTTATCATTCTGTCATTCTTCAAGTTCCGCGAAACGCTTGTAAACAAGGTTCCCGCCAACCTCAAATACGGGATTTCGGCCGGAATAGGTCTGTTTATCGCTATTGTGGGCTTAAAGGGCGCTAATATCGTTATATCCGACCCGTCCACGCTTGTGGCTCTGGGCGACATATCAACCCCGCAGGTGGCTCTCGCGCTCGTGGGTTTTCTTATTATAGCGGCGCTGCACCACTACAAGGTTCCCGGCTACATTCTTATCGGTATTATCATAACATGGATTTTGGGCATGATCGCGCAGGCTGTCGGCTGGTATCAGGTCGATGCGGCGGCGGGCGCAAAATCGCTGTTCCCGGATTTCTCAAACAATTTGCTCCCGTCGGCTCCGAGCATGTTCAAGTTTGATTTCAGCTACGTTACGAGCCATATCATGGAATTTATCGCGATTGTGTTCTCCTTCCTGTTTGTTGATTTGTTCGATACCGTCGGCACGGTAATCGGCGTTGCGGACAAAGGCAATCTGCTCGACGAGGACGGCAACCTCCCCAGAGTCGGCTCGGCGCTTATGGCGGACGCGGTAGGTACTGTAGTCGGCGCATGTCTCGGAACATCCACCGTAACAAGCTATGTTGAGTCAAGCGCGGGCGTTGCGCAGGGCGGACGCACGGGGCTTACAGCCCTTACCACAGGCGTTCTGTTCGTTCTGGCTCTTGTTCTTTCGCCGATATTCTTAGCTATTCCGAGCTTCGCTACAACTCCGGCATTGCTCTTTGTCGGACTTCTGATGATGTCGTCGGTTAAGAAGATGACCTTTGAGGGCGATATCGCGGACGTCGTTAGCGGATATATCGCGATTGTAATGATGCCATTTACATATTCAATCGCAAACGGTATCATGTTCGGTATCCTTTCATGGGTTATCCTAAAGCTATGTATGGGCAAGATAAAGGACATTCACCCTGTTATGTGGGTATCGAGCGCGCTGTTTGTGCTCAGAATTGTAACTCTTATTGTTTAACAAAAACGGCTGTTTTTATGAGCCCCCTTTGGCGGCATGACATAAGACAGTATAATCAATAAGGGCAGGCTATCAAAACGGGATTATAAAAGAGCGTATCATTGCGATACGCTCTTTTGCCGTCTGAATATGGTTTAAATTACTTGCCTGTGAACACATATTCCGTACCCGCTTTCGCGTCGGTGATTGTATATTTTCCGTCGGTAAACGTCACGTCCGCGCCGTCTAATGTGAGCGCGTTGTCCTTATCGTAGCCGATTGTAAGATCACCGTCAAACGCGGGAGTTATTCTTATTTCGTCAGCTTTGTTATCGCTCCATTTGATTGAAACTGTTGCGCCGTTTTTCGCCTTTATGCCGCTTATCTCGCCCTTATCCCATACCTTCGGCAGCGCGGGGAGAATGTAAATTGTGCCCGTCTGCGACTGCATAAGAAGCTCCATAACGCCCGCCGCGGAGCCGAAGTTTCCGTCTATCTGGAACGGATCATGCGTATCAAACAGGTTCGAGTACGTCTTTTTCGCAAGCTGATAGCGGAACAGTTCGAGCGCCTTGTCGCCTTCAAGCGTTCTTGCCCACAGCAGGAATTTGTTTGAGCATGACCAGCCGGTCGAGTCGTCGCCGCGCTTTTCAAGAACCTTTTTCGCTCCTGCTAATAAGTCGGGCGTATCGCGTGTTATAAGCGTTCCGGGGTACAGTCCGACGAGGTGAGATATATGTCTGTGATGTCCGCCCGCTTCGCCAAGTTCGTTGCCGTTCGCGCCGGTGTTATATGTCGTTTCTTCTGCCCATTCCTTGATCTGCCCGTCTTCGCCCAATTCAACGGGAATTTCGAGATGGTTCCTGATTTCCTTCCATGCTTCGATTTTATCCTTGTCAACTCCGAGCGTTTCAGCCGCCGCGATCGTGTAATCGTACATTCCCGCTACAAGCTGCAAATCGTACTTTATACCCTCCTCTGTCGGTCCCTGCTCGGGCGAGCGTCCCGCCCATGTGGTATAGTAGTAGCCGTCGGGATATTTTTTGGTGTCCGTCGTTGTTTTTCTTTCGTTATTATACAAATACTGCGTGTAGAAGTTCGCGGCTTTGCGCATTATCGGATAAAGCTCGTTCGCAAGCAGCGCCTTATCGCCGCTCGTCTGGTACAAATCCCAAAGATTGTACATAAGCCACGCCGTATTGCCCGCCGACTGAATGCTCGTCGAGCCCGTCATATCCGTCGTGCCCATGATAGCCTGCTTTGTATGCATGATGAACACGTCGTCCTTATCCTCCGCGCTGTCGGCGAAGGTGATTTTGCCGTTCTCATATTTGTATGATTTCGGCGTCACCTTGTACATATTCTTCGCCGTGACGCGTCCCGCGGGGATCTGCGAATTGAACCACGTCACAAGCGATTTGCCGCTGTCGAGTAAATTCGCGCCGCCGGCGAACCAGTAGTTCATTTCCATATTGATGTTTATGCAGTAGCACGAGCCCCAAATTTCCGCCGTGGACTGACACCATTTGCCCTGCAATGTCGCGGGCATGGTATCGGAGCGCGACGAGGAAATCATCATATACCGCGCATAGTTAAAATGCAGTTCTTCAAGGTGCTTGTTGAGTGCGGCGTATGTTGCACCGTCATACGATACCTTTGTTGCTCCGTTCGGTTGAGCCGTAGTGCTTATCGCTCTGTTGTATGCGCCTTGCAGCTCGTCCGTGGGTGTGCCGCATACTTCATTGTCGTCCGTCAGACTGAATTTAACCGTGTCAAACTGCGACTTATAGTCCACAATATGCTCCGCCTTTAATTCGTCGTAGCTCATAGCCGCCGCGCCGCTCGTACGTGCTGTCGCTTTATCAATCGCCGCCTGTACGCCTTTTTCGCTCTTGTACGGAGTTTTATTCATATTGACAGTTCCGTCACCGTTTCGCTCGAATTGGTCTTTGTCGTAATCCGTCGCGGCTGTCACGAGGATTGTAACGCCGGTCGCGTTTTTGACGTTAACCTCATTGTAGCCGTCGGTAATCTCTCCGTCGTCCGGGATTACCTTTATTTTTGTGCAGTATTCAAGGTCGGATTCCTGGTTCCACGCGACATTTCCGCCGCTTGAATACGGCTCGGAATCCTTTAATTTACCGATTATCGTGATTTCGCCGTCGTTTACCGTAACTTCGCCGGGGTGCATTGACACCGGCTTTACGTCAAAATTGAGCGCGCCCTCCGTATCTGCGGTGTAGCGGAACGCGAGAACTCCCTTCGGGTGCGACGCGAAATATTCGCGGCTGTATTTAACTCCGTCATATTCATATCTCACATGGGCAACCGCTTCGTCGAGATTTAAATCGCGGTAATAGTTATTAACCGCCGCGCCCTTGGGCATACCAAAGTCAACGAAAATATTTCCCGCGCTCATATAGCCGTTAATGCCTTCGCTCATATTCTTGTTCACGGTGTCGGAATTAACCGCCGTCTGCACGCCTCTGTAGCCCGCAGCCCAGAAGGTTTCCTCGTTAAACTGAATTTGGTCTTTATCCGGTGTGCCGAACAGCATACCGCCCATATAGCCGTTAC
>CANRAG010000028.1 GCA_947628515.1 uncultured Clostridia bacterium
CTCGGAACCTGGAGAATTATGCCGAGCATAACGTCGCCGCTACCTGACAATTGGGTTCCTTTGTTAAAGCTGCTTTGCGCTGATCCCAAATTTGTATTAACAGATACTTTTACTGTATCTCCAAGCTCTGAAATCTTCTTTTCGAACGCATAGTTAAGTGTCTGTGTTCCTTCCATAGCCTTATCTATCTTTCCATCAGTGTAAATATATCCGTCCGGAACATTAACCTGTTCGGGCTTTAAGTCACCTGTAAACACTTCATAAGGGAGTTCCAAATCTTTTTCTATAGCATCAATATTAACTGTTCCAATATATGACTCTGAATTAGCGCTAATAGTGCTTGCTTTTGAAAGTTTATCAATATAAATATTATTCACACTTGTTTTTTCCAGAAAAACTTTTCCAAACGCATCTAGTGTTCCAATAATTTGGGAATCACTCATATGCAAAGTTCCGCCTTGCTTTACATCAACCACGCCTGTAATATTTGCATTTTTAAGATAAAGTGTACGGCCTGAACCTATTTCAAAGACATTATTGTTTGTTTTTGTTATGTTTATTGCTTTTCCATTGCCGTCTATTGTAAGATTCGTTTCTGTCTTGTTAGTCGTTACCAAAATACGATTTTCATCACTTGATACCTCTGCATCTTTTAGTAGTGTAATCGTGTCGCCTGTTGCAACATGCCCATCATGACCCGTCACGGAATTATCCTCTAATGCAGCTTGCAGGCTATCAAAATATTCTCCTGTGCGCATATTTTGTGCAGCCTTACCCTCTGCAGCAGGATCATCGACATATGTAACTTTTAGAATGGGGTTTGATACATTATACTTAGTTGAATTATTCTCTCTAGATGAATAAACAACAATGCTGTTTGTGCCACGGCTTAACTCAAGAGAAGTAATATCAGTTTCAGTCCAATCATTGTCATGTTCTAAAATAACGCCTGATCCATTGCTAAATTCCGTGTTGAATGTATTGGATACTATATTCCAAATACTACTAATATCATCTTTTTCTGGATTAGCAATCTTAATAATACGATTATAATCTGCTACATTATTAGTTTTTGTAAAATCAATCGTCACCTTATCAATTTTTTTGCCGGCAGCCACGGGAATGTAAAGCTTATAATATGCGACCATATAACTGCCCGCATTTACTTCGATTTCGTCATTAACAGTTCCTTTTATACCATTGGAGCTATTGTTCATTTTACTCCAACCGCCATCACCTCTCACTTGGGCAGCAAGGGTTACACTGGCTTCTGCCTCTTCTTCCGCACTTGCGGGAACGGCAACGGCGAGTGAACCCAACATTGTCACCGCCGAGAGAGCGGCAACCAATTTTTTGAATTTCATTTTGCAAAATTCCTCCATTCTTTTTTTTAATATAGCCTTTCACGGAACACATCAGCCCCTATGTGTTTCGTGAAAGATTAAGCTTGTTTTATACTTAAATCAAACGAGACATTAACGAGCGTTTTATTTAAGCACGATTTGTATAGTTATTTGTTCAACTGCGTTTCGCCAAATAATATATTATTTCGAGGATGGGTAGACATAAAATCCGGATTTTTTATTGGTACATCATATATACATATAAAAGGGAATAATTTATGGCTGAACATAAAAACCGCTTTGTTAAGCCATTTTTGTGATGTGATGATGTATGTTTGATATTTGATTTTTAATCTGTATTTGAATTTTAACAATTGTATATGTATTTTAAATAATGCCAATTAACAAACTTGTCAATAGAAATAAATAATGTTAAAATAAGTACATAGAAATGCTTAAATAAAACGCTCGTTTATTTTAAGCACAAAAAATGCTGCGGTTCGCTTATGCTGCTTATCACCGCGCGAGGCTATGCCGGTCAGCCGGACTATTGCCGGAACCGGCACGCAAGGTTCGCTTTGGCTTAGCGGGATGGGCGAAACCGTAACAAAACACCGTAAATCCGGCACGGAGCGGAAAAGGGGCTGATATGCCCCGTGCCGGATAATATAAAAAAGAATGGAGGAATTTTGCAAAATGAAATTCAAAAAATTGGTTGCCGCCTTCTCGGCGGTGACAATGTTGGGTTCGCTCGCCGTTGCCGTTCCCGCAAATGCGGAAGAGGATAAAAACTTGGTGGTTTCATATGACGGCTCGCAAGACATAAACTTTGAATCCAGAGAGACCGCCGGTACATATGCAAGCGGAAGTGCCGCAGATAATGATGCGCAGAAATGGTATGTTAAGGATCCCACTGTATCTAATACAGATGATGGTACAGGCTCATACAAAATAGATGGTATAGGAGGCACAAAAGATAAAGAAGGTGCTGGAAATCTTATTCGCGCAGTAAAATTGGTGATTCCGGTCGAGGAAAACACTGAGTATACAATTTCCTTTGCACGAAAATGGGATTTTGATAGTCTTGCAGATATCAACAATGGTCTATATTGGGGAGTAGAAGCTTACGATGCGAATAACAAAAGAGTTGGACCTACTCCTGACGATACGGGAGCATTATTAAGTCAACAAAACAGGACGAAGGATACCCAGAATCATGATTGGGAGATTGTGAATAGAACTGTTACAACTCCTGCAAATACAAAATCGTTATGGATTTTATTCTATATGCGTAGTGTATCAGAAGGTTCGGCATGGCTTGATGATATTAAGCTATACAAGCCTGTAGCTAAAATAAACGACAAAGGTTATTTAACATTCGCTGAAGCTGTAGACGCGGCTAACAATGGCGATACAATTGATCTTTTAGATAATGTTACAACGGGCAGAATTATATTTGACAGTAGTCATTATAATAAATCTAACATTACAATAAACGGTAACGGGTACAGTATAAACTCGGATAATAAGGATAATTGTTTGTTTGAAGTTAAAGACAAAATCTTAAATCTTAATAATGTGTCCATTTCAGGAGGTAAAGAGTTCACACTCAATATAAAGGGTTCATCAACAATAAATCTTGATAATGTCACTGTATCAGCAAATGCTATGTATATAAACAGCTCCACTGCACAAGTTACAGCAACCGGTCTTGTCGTAACAGATGCAAAAGACGGTACAATTATTGTAACTGCGAATTCTAACTTTGATGCCGCTATCAGCATATCTTTGGGTACTCCAACAGCGAACGATTATGATTATGACAGCTCCACAGGTAAACTTAAGGCTAAGTCAGTTGAACCGACAACAGAAAATGAGTACTTCATGTTCACTTCCGATGAAGCTGACGCATCATACAGCACAGTAGCAGTTAAAGCTACAAAAGGTAGTGAAACTGATGAAAAAACAGCAAATCTGCCAACAACGATCACAGGTAGCGGTTCGCTTTATCTCTGCATAGAAGGCGTACCGACGGATGTAAAAATCAACAGCGTTACATTGAAATAATGAGAATGGAGGATATTGAAAATGAAAAGAAATTATTTTAAACCTGAAATGAACATATCAACATTCTCATCGGAGGATGTTGTCACAACAAGCGGCAATCCGATAACCGGTACAACGGGCACAGCGGAAGATTACAACAGTGCATCGGAAGGAAGCAAGACTACTATTGCTTATGATTCATTCGGCTTCACATTCTGATTGCCTTAAACAACCACAAACACGCCGGCCGTGCAGCCCCGACCGGCGTGTTTTTTGTTATAAATATTTCACGGGAATGACCCTGTCGTTTCCGCTCAGCGTTACGAGATTATCGTATAGGCATATAACGCCGCCGGGAGCGCGTTTTACGTTTTGCATTTTATCGAGCACGTCGAAATTATCAGTGTCCTTTTTTTTCGGATCCGCGTGCTTCTTGATTTCCAAAGGATATAATGTATTGTTTTCTTCAATAATAATATCTATTTCTTTTTTGTCCTTATCGCGGTAAAAATACAACGGCGGATCGAGAACTCCGGCATTGTAATAGCTCTTGATAATTTCGGAAACTGTAAAGCTTTCAAAGAACGCTCCCGCCATAGCTCCGTTCTTTAACGTTTCCGGCGTATTCCATTTTGTTAAATATGCCGCGAGTCCGGTATCCAAAAAATAAAGCTTCGGAGTTTTTACCGCGCGGCTTGTCATATTCCCCGAATACGGCCGCAGCAGATATACGATATTTGACGCGGTCAGCACCGAGAGCCATCTTTCCGCCGTGGGCTGACTTATTCCGACGTCATTGGCGACCGACGCGAGATTTAACAACTGTCCCGTGCGGCTTGCGATTACCGTCATGAACCGCATGAATTTTATCTCATCGCCCACATGGGCAAGCTCGCGCACGTCACGCTCGATATACGTCCGCACATACGAAGCATAAAACATATTCCAATCAAAATCAGGATTCGCACACAGCTCCGGCATTCCTCCCCTATGGATTATATCCCACACGTCGTTATATGATATATCAGCCGTATAACCGCGTTTTTTTTCAAAATACTCATCGGTGGGAATGAACGGCACGTTGAAATCCATATTATATATCTCCCGCAGAGAAAGGCCGAGCAGGGTTATGATACCCAAACGTCCCGACAGCGATTCGGTAACATTTTTCATCATACGAAACTGCTGTGAACCGCAAATATAGAACTGACCTTTTTTACCGCTGCTGTCAATCATCATTTTTATTTGCGGGAACAGCTCCGGCGCGCGCTGTATTTCATCAACAAATACCGGCGGCGGATTATCTTTAAAAAATGTTACGCTTTCCTCAACCGCGCTCGCTTGAATAATCGGATCATCCAATGTTATATATTTTATATCCGACACAATATTTTTCAGCATAGTTGTTTTTCCGACCTGCCTCGGTCCCGCGACAAGCACCGCTCCGAACATTTTCGCCAGTTTCTTAACTGTTTGCTCGGCATTTCTTTGAATATACATATCATCACTCCCGTCTGATTTAATATACAATATTATTATAGCCGTTTTTTTGCGAAATGTCAACCTGTAATTAATATTATTCACACTTGACACATTGCGCTTTAATTTTATATAATTGCTCAAAAAAGGGTTATAATTATGAACTACGGATATATAAGAGTAAGCTCGGACAAACAGACGGTCGAAAATCAGCGGTTTGAGATAAACCGATTTGCGGAAAACGAAAAAATCACAATTAACGGATGGATTGAGGAAACAATAAGCGGCACAAAAAGCTATGACAAGCGCGAGCTCGGCAAGCTGCTCGATAGGGTTAATGAAAACGACCTTATAATATGCGCGGAGCTTTCCCGTCTCGGCAGAAGTTTGTTTATGATAATGGAAATATTGAGCGTATGTATGAAAAAAGGGTGCAGAGTATGGACGATAAAGGATAATTACCGGCTCGGCGACGACATTCAGAGCAAGGTGCTCGCGTTCGCGTTCGGGCTTTCCGCAGAGATAGAGCGCGACCTTATAAGCCAGCGCACAAAAGAGGCGCTGGCGCGCCGCCGCGCGGAAGGCGTTAAGCTCGGCCGTCCGAAGGGACGCGCCGCGTCGCATGTTAAGCTTTCGGGGCAGGAGAAACAAATAGCCGCGCTGCTTAAAAACGGCGTGCCGAAAACGGAGATTGCCAACAGGCTTGGCGTAAACCGCATGACGCTTTACAGATTCATCAAAAGCCCCGTTTATATAAAAAATGCGGATACGGAGTAATAAACTGCCCCGTATCCGCAAAAACTTTATGTATTGTTGAGACTATGAACTCTTTCGCAAATCCAAAGGTTGAAAGAAAATCGTTCAGATTGTGCGGATGCGCGAACGAGACTATATGCTGATATGCGAGTGAGCGCAAACGTGCAAGATGGGCGATTTTATTCAACCTTATCTCTTACTATTAGTATGTCGTATACCTTACCTTGATATTCCTGAACATAAACCGTATCGCCCACAGAGATCTCATTCTTGTTCGATACCGTCACCTTACCGTTTTCGTATAGGTAGGTTGTGCAGGAGCCGAGGACGTGGGGTGATTTTGAAACTTTATCATCGTCGCCGTCGTCATCGACCATGATAAGCTCGCTGTTGCGGTTTACAACCTCGCCGCAGCTCGCCCACATATCCGGAAATACCGCCGTGCCGCCCTCCCAGTAGGTGCATGGCGTTGTGGTTCCCGACGCTATGCTGAGCCGATTTGTGCTCGCGCGGTACATTATCTGTACAACGTTAAGCTCGCCGTCGGCGTTCGTGCCGTAGATTACGACGTCGCCGGCCTTGAGGTTTTTAATCGAGGTATAGCCGCGGTTATCGTTCATGTTCTCGTTATAGAGGAACAGTGAAACCTTAGAGCCCTGCTGATAGCCCTCTATCGCAACGCCTATATCGCCGTCGTCCTTTACGGACTCTATAACCTTGTCAACCACCAAAGCGCGCTTATTGCGCATGTTCTCAGGCTCGATAAGGTTCTCTTTAAGCACTATTGCTGACGCGTACATATACTCGTCAATATCATAAACCGATATGTTATATGTATAGCCGTTCGTGAGGTATGACGCGTTCTTTACGGTATACCCTTCCTTTTCGCCGTCGTAGGGTATGAAGAAAATCGGGGTCGTAGAGTCTATTATATACTTTGTATTAAAGCACATATTATTCTTTCTGTATCGCCCCGAACCGGTATAGTTCAGAGTGAAATCGTCCACGCTTTCCTCGTCCACGCCTATATACTTGCTGTCGGCGGTGTTTATTGTGGTTATAACGCCGTTGCTGTCAACAGCGTATGTTATGAGCTGCTCACAGCTATTGCCCGCGTCAATCAGATAATAAACATCGTATGAGGATTTTTTCACGTCATTGAACTTTACGCTGTCCTTGACTTTGAACTCGTGTACAGCGCCGTCCGCTGCAAGCACCCGCGCGGTGTAGTCGCTCTGCCCGTCGGTATCGGAGAAATACTTCATCAGATAGCCGTACTGCGAGGTCTGACCTTTAAGCGCGGTGCAGCGCACAATCTTGCCGAGGCGGTCGAAGTAGAATGTTCCGCTTCTGCCGTTCTTGAGTTGATCGCCGACGTACGCCGGAGAAATGTCATAGTTCTCCCCGCCTATCTTCACGCTGTCGCTCGAATATGAGGTTATCTCACCCGATACGGAGCCTGTTAAAATCTCAACCCGCGCGGTCTGCCCGTCCGGACTCATCGCGACCGCGAGCACCTGCCCCACGGTGATGTCGCCCGCCGTTTGACGCATGCCGTCACGGTAAATTTCAAACGAGCTGTAATTCTCCTCGTCTACGTCAAGCGTTTCCTTAGAGCTGTAGTCGTTTACGATAAGCGTTGACGCGGCGAAGCCGTCCACCATGTAGTAGCTGTAATCGTTTATTATAACAATATTATACACGTTTGACGAGTCGTTGGCGATAAGCGTGGCTTCGCACGTAAGGGATGATATCGCCTCTATTGTCTTGCCGCTGTTCGCGTCGCCGTTATAGATGATCTGCGCGTTCTGCGCTATTTTCGCGGTTCTGCTCGCGCCCTTGTCCGAATCGTACTTAACAGTTGTGCTCGTTACCTCCGTAACATCGCAGCCGTAGATTGTGAGCGTGCTGTTTTTCGACTCATCCGGTTCGATCCATTTTATAACATACTCGCCCGACGCCTCGTCGTCCTTATAATAGAATTTCACATACTGTCCGAGTAAATTCTGCGCCGAAGTATTGCCGATATTATAAATCGTATCGCCTATTCTTACGGTTGTATCGGAGGTTGTGCCGTAGCCGTTTGTGCCCGTGGCGCTGTTCGCGTTTACGACGCCGAATGTCTTGTATACGTCAAGCTTATCCTCCATTATGGTAGCGCTGCTCTTGGTGTATTCGTTATTGTTCCATTCGAGCGCTTTCATATCGAGCACGTTATAGAGCATAACCGCCGTGCCCTCCGTCGTAACCTCCGCGTTCTTTGTCGCGTTTGTAACGCCGCTGTACAGTCCCGACGACTGCATATACGCATATCCGTCACTGCCCGCAATGGCGCTGTAGCCCGTTACCTGCAATACGACCGATGCCGCCTGCTCATATGTGATGTTCGAGTCGCCGTCCATACCCAGAGCCGCCGCCACAGCGGTCGTGTCGGCCAGCTCCGTGCCGACCGCGGCATAGGCATAGGTTATAAAATCCTTTTGTGAAACCTTTGCCGCCGCGTCGTAATTATCCGGATAGCCCGGCACGACGCCGAGGGCAGCCATAAGGCTGACCTGCAGCTCGTGATTTATTCCAATTGCCGCATGGGTAACCGTCACGGAAACCGGCAGGCCCATGAGTATTGAAAGCGTCAATACCAGACCTAATATTCTTTTTTTCATCAATCAGTACCTCCTGCCAGTCTGTATATCATAACCACGGCTTCCGCCCTGGTCGCGTTATTTTGCGGGGCGAAGCTTCCGTCCTCAAAGCCGTTAATAACTCCCGCCTTTGACATTGTCTTTACCGCGTCCGCCGCGTAGCTTGAAACCGCGCCGTTGTCCGTAAACACAAGCTCCGCGCCGTTTCTTAGCGTAAGTCCCGCCGCTTTCGCCGCGCGGTCGAGCATAACTGCCATATCCTGGCGCGTAATCTGCGATTCCGGTTCAAACTCCGTATCGGTAACGCCGGTTACGATGCCGTTTTTAACAGCTGCCGCCACAGCGTCATAATACCACGCGTCCGCCGCGACGTCGGTAAACGAACATTTTGCGCCGTCAGTATCAATCCTGTCGGCATATTCAAGCGTGCCTACGAGTATCTTTACAAACTCCGCTCTTGTGATATTGTCGTTAGGAGCAAAGAGTGTGTCCGTCTTACCGCTTATGATGCCCGCCGAGCTCATAGCGACAATCGCTTTCTGCGCCCATGTAACATCGTTTATGTCGGTAAAGCCCGCGATTACACCAATATTCTGCGTGAAATAGGTTACGTCCGGCTGCGGCAGCAATGATTCGGGCGTTGTCGTTACCGTGCCGCCGTTTGCGTTATCACCGCTGTTTTGCGCGTTTCCGAAGTTACCCATGGCTCCGCCCTGCGCGGAGGATGAGTCCTTTTTGCCGCTCTCTGTCTCCTTTGACGACGAGCCGCCCGAACCGCCGCCGCCACCGCCGCCACCGCCGCCGGGCGATGACGGTTTTGCCGTCGGCTTATCCGTAGGCGCCGGAGTCGCGTTGCTGTCGGCTGTAAGCGACGCGTCCGCGAACCATGCCGTACCCGTGGAGTCTATGCAAAGACTCATTACCGCGTACGACGCGCCCGCCGGAGCAACCGATACGCCTGTAACCGTCTGCCATTCGTTACTTGTGTCCGATACATATGCCGTCTTATTAGTTCCTATTACCCTGCCGGCATTGTCATAGTAGGTTAGCATAAGATACGCGCCCTTAGGAGCGTTGAAGCTCTTGACATTGGCGGAATACACATACTGCTGTCCCGGCGTTATGCCCGTTACAGCGTCGCTGTCCCATTTCTCGCCATAGGTTCTGGATACGTCCGTATCCTCGATACCGTAGCCGGTAAGGGATAATGACGGCATGTTCTCATACGTTACTGCCGTATCCATACCCGCAAGCTTTGTAATCACAAGATCGTCAAACCATACCGTGCCATCAATATTATTCGCGCCGCCTCTGTAACGGAGGTCTATTCTCAGCTTTTTGGCAAGCCGGTTCGCGTGAATTCTGCCCGAAAGCTTTGTCCAGTCGGATGTGTTGTTGCCGTATGCGTCACCCGTGGGATAGAATACGAGCAGGTTCTTGTTTTCCTCGATTGTGGAGTTGTTCTCATCTAAGAAAATGAGTGACGCGAACACGTTCGAATCCTCCGAAACATGGTCGGTCTTTACCCATACGGAAACCTCGTATGTATTGCCGCCGCAGATGTCAAGATTTTGCGAAATCTGCATGGAGCCCTGTGCGCGGTCAGCATTGTAAATCTTTGCCGAGCCGCCGCTGTTTCCGGTGTGGTCCGTTTCACTGTCCCATGTGAATTCGGGAGATGTGTCACGGTTTGTATATGTTGTTGAATTGTATTTCCAGCCCGAAATACTCGAATCGAAAGAGCCGTTTGCCGTGCTTAGCTCACGGTCGCTGTCTGTCCAGTTTTCGGGAAGCAGGGTGTCTTTGTCGTATTTTGCAAAGTTGCCGTTTAGAAGCGTGACATTGCCCGAGCCCTCCGCCTTCTTTATAACGGTTACCTTCTTTTCCGCATACGCCGCGCTGTTTTCGGTCGATGCGGCGATAACGGTAACCGTGCCTGCCTCCGCCTTGTCAGTTACGGTAAGCGTGCCGCTGCCGTCAATAGAGATACCGTCATAGCTGCCGCCGAGCGACCACGCTATTGAACCGGAGTACGCTTCATTGTACTGATCTCTGAGCTCCGCTGTGTACTTATATGTGTTCGCGCTCTCGCCCGCAAGCGGTGATACAACAAGGTCGTTGCCGCTTGTGATATTGGCATATGTCGCAACAGAGCCTGTTGTGGCGGTAAGAATTACGTTATCATACCACGCGCTGCCCGAACCCGTACCGTTTTCGAGGACTATTTCGGCATACGCCGCGCCCTCCGGCGCCGTTACGGTGCCGTTCTTGTCAACCCACTTGTTCGAGCTGTCAACGGCTATGCTCTCGCCCGATACCTCGTTGCCTTCCGCGTCCTTAAATCTTATCCTCACAAGTCCCGACGCCATGGATTCGCTCGTATTCGAGAACTTATATGTATAATTCGTTCCCGGCGTTACGGCAATGCCGTCGGACGTCCATGTCATTTTGCCCGTAACCTTCAGCGTGTTGCTGCCGTCGGCAGCCTTCTTGGACGTATCCACGCCCTGCGGAACAAGGCGGAAGTTATGGAAGTATATGCTTCCCTCCGAGCCTGTAAGCCCCCAGTTGATACGAAGTCTCGTTATGTTCTGCGGAATGGTAATCTGCTTTACCAATGTGTCGTAGCCGTCGGTCGTGTATGCCGAAGAAGCTGTTCCGTCCTTGATATACCAGTTACCGGAGAACTGCGTTGACTTGCTCGTGGTGCCCTGGAAACCTTCATAGCCCACATACGGTCCCACGAGGTTTGACGAATTGAGCTGGTAGAACTCCTCAAGGTGATAGTCCTGGAGCACCCAATAGGATATGCCCTCCGTCACTCTTAAATCCGGTCCGCCGTCGTTCGCGTTGTTCGCGGCGTTGGATGTGTAGAGCTTACCTTCGTAATCCTTGTCTATTCCGTGAGCGCCGGTGAGCTTTACGGTCTTTTTGCCGTATACGCCCGTCGGGTCCTCGGCGCTGTGCGTACCTGCCAGATAGCCGTCGTTGTCGTTGGTTTTCATAAAGTTGGAGAGCGCCGTTTCGGAAGCCTGGTCCATCTGATAACTCTGAATTCCGTTATGCTCCGCGTCTATCGCCGGATCATACGGCGTCCAGCCCCTGGGCATAACGTCCGCGTCCGTGTTTTCAAACGAGCCGTTTTGGAGCTGATCGGAAAGCTTTGTTATCGTAATATCCTTTTCGGAATATATAACGGCATTGCTCTTTGCCGCCGCTCGTACCGTTACTACGCCCGGAAGCGCCGACTTCGTAACCGTGAGCACACCGTTGCCGTCGATCGTTATTCCCTTCGCCTCACGGCTGCCGTCCTCGCCCGCGAAACCGGTTATTGTCCATATGACATCGCTGTCGCTCGTTTCGGTAAACGGATTATAGTGAACCGCGCTAAGCTGTGTTGTGTTGGCTATATCGTTTTGCGGAACGGGGATCTTATCAACCTTTGACGTGATTTCCACCGTCTCCTCCGCATAGTCTACAAGTATCGCGGGATAGAGCTGTTCCGGCGATTTTTCAAGTTCCGGGAACTTTGCGATAAGCGTGCTCCAGCTTGTGTATGTGCTGCTGTTCACATCCTTTGTGAAGATTGTGTTTGAGTTCGTGCCGTTATAGTACGGCATTATGAGGAAGCTTACCGTGTCCGCATCGGGATTATCCTCGATATACTTTCTTAAATACTGCTCAATATCAAGGGTGGTCTGCCATTTTTGCACAGTCTCGGTATCGCCGCGCTCACCCTCGTACATTCTCTTGCCGTTCGTCATTCTTTCAAGGGTGAATACGCCGTCGGCGTCGTTTGCAACCACCGATGTTTCGGAGTTTATCGCCGCGTTTATTATATCAGCCTTGTTGTCAAATGAGTTGGTTACCGCGTTACTTTCGTCCCAGTCGTTCGAGAGCGGTTTTAGCATCAGCTTTCCGTCCTTTGATAGGGATGAGGTAAATCTTATTTTGATTGAATTTACGGGATACCCCTCGGAAATGGCCGCCTTCAACGTGCTTATATCAAATTTCAGCGCGCCGGAGAAACCGCGGTCGCTGTCGGCGAGGTTTCTTATTTCAATCTCCGGTCCGTTTACGTTCTTTGTATCGGTATTGCCCGAACGGAAGAGAACGTCGTCGGTCGGATATAGTTTCGACGGATATTTTGAAATCGTTACATCCACCGTGAATTCCGCTTTTACCTCCGGATTTGCCACGGATGACGCGATAACGGTAATCTGCGCGCTTTCGGCATTCTCCCCGATTGTCAAAGCTCCGTCGGCAATGCTGTAACCCTCGGCGTTATCGCCCGTTACGCTCCACGCGATAACGGCGTCCTCCATTTCGGCTCCGAACTGGTCGTATACAACGGCGCTGTAATTCTGCGTATACGGGAGCTGCGCCGTCAGAAGATCCAGACTTGCCTCGCCCGAAATTGTTACGGTTTTGGGAACCGACGATTCGCGCTTTTGGACTGTTATGGTCTTTTCAGCCCTAAGCTTTATGCCCTCATCGTTTTCATATTCGGCGATAAGTGTTATCTCATGATTTCCTATCGGAAGTTCGGTTTCCGCCGTCATGGCGCTGTTCGCGCCGCTTGGCGACGTCATGCTTATATAATCAGAACCCGTTACGGACCACGTAACCTCGCCCTCGTTTATCTTCATCTCCGTGCCGAGGTCGCTTAAAAGAACCGCCTTGTACGCGTCGGCCGTCGTCTTGTAGTCGGCAGCCACATTATCTCGTATTACCCATGTGTCCTCACCGTCAATTCTAAGCCCGGTAGGAGTGAGAACCTTTTCGTTTACGACCGCGTAGTCGAGAGTCGCGCGGCACTTGCCCGCCACGGTATAGACAAAGAGATTTACCTTACCTTCGACGTCGGTCTTTAACGGCGTTGAGCCGGCGCCGACCGAAGCCGTACCGCCGGGGAATATCCCGTAGCTTGCCGCGTCAACGGTCACGCCCGTTTCCGTAAGCGTGTAGAGTGCGCCGAGCCACAAATGTCCCTGCGCCGCGTTCGCTGCCGGTTTTGTTTCGCCTTCAATTACGGCAAGTCTGTTGGCTGTTGCTCTTATCGCAGTGCTGTTATCGTTTACATAGTCGTTATCGACCGTCTTGCCGTCCGCCGGAACATAGCCTATTCTGACCTGCGGCAGCGTGCCGTCCTCCGAGGCAACGAGGCCGAGGCGGAGTTCGATGCTCTCTATGCTCGCAAGCTCGTATGTGCCCAGATACCATACGCCCGTACCGTTGGAATATGCCACATCTCGTTTTGCGCCGCTTGAATTTACGGTCGCCGATTGTGTGGACGCCGTGCCCGCGTTAGGCTGATCCTTTATAATAATCGCGCCATCCGGTATATCCGATGTGTCGGGTATCGGTGTGGCAGACGGCGTGGGAGTCGGCTTTTCCGGATCGGGCGTCGCCGTCGGAGTGGGCTCCGGCAGGGCTTCGCCGTCATAGTAAACCTCTATTTCCGCGCACTTTGACGATGAGCCGTTGCCGTCGAATACGACATAACGCGCGTCGCCGAACGCGCCGTCAAGCGTTACCGTGTCATATATGTTGCTCTCAAGCGTGCCGTATGTCACGGATATATTTGATGTGAGATTTTTAGTCGCGCTGTTATTAAGCCTTGCCCAGTTTCTTGAAAGCGTCAATGACGTGTCTGTAAGTACGCCGTTTTCGTTACCTTCGCCGCCCGCAAGACCTATAATTGCCGAGGACGAAACGCCCTTTACGACTATTCTTGAAATCGGGACCGTTACGCCGAGGTCTATCGCCACGGCACAGTTTGACGTCTGCCCCGATGTGAATACGGTCGCCGGGTCGCCGTCGATAAATGTCCTGTTGGTTCCATTCTCCGTCGTCGCGTCAACTATTACAACGCTTTCGCCGTTTTTGACTGTATGCTGACTCTTTGCCGCGATGTTATAGCGTATAAGCGACGCTTTTGTCATATCGAACTTATTATATTTAAGTCCCGACGGATCTGAAGTCGGTTTTTCCGTCGGCTTCGCTGTAGGGGTTGCCGTCGGTGTAGCTGTAGGCTTAGCTGTGGGAGTCGGTGTTTCATCCGACGGTTCCGGCGTATTTGTCGTCTTTTCCGTCGGCTCCGGTGTATTTGTCGGCTTTTCCGTCGGCTCCGGAGTTTCAAGCTCCTCGTCCGTATATTCCGTTACGGTTATATAATCAATCGCCGCGCGGCAGCTCTGAGCCGTCGCGTATACAAATACCGCTGTTTCGCCCTTTGTCTTTGAGGTATCGAGCGGCGATGTGTTTGTAACGCTGACAGACGCCGTGCCGCCGGGGAATACCCCGTAACCCGCCGCGTCAACGGTTACTCCCGTGGTTGTAACGGTGTAGAGCGCACCCAGATACTTGTGACCTTGCTCTTTATCTGCCTCAGGCTCCGTAAGGCCTTCGATTTGCGCTATGCGGTTTTGTGTCGATCTTATAGTGGAGCTGTTTTCGGCTATGTAGTCGCTGTCTATTACCGTATCCGCGTCAACATTCATATACGCGAGCTTTACACTCGGCGTTGCGGTTAACGCGCCGTCCGTGTACTTGCCGACCATACCCAGACGCAAGTCTATTGATTTTATCTTCGATATATCGTAATTGCCTATATACCAGATCGAACTATTGTTTGTCGTGTACGCCACGTCCCTTGTATTGCCGTATTCGTCTACCGTCACGTTCTGTGTCGTGGTAACGTTCGACGGTCTGTCCTTTACGGCAATCGCGCCTTCCGGCAGCGGAGCTGCCGTAGGCTTCTGTGACGGTTCGTCCGACGGCTCCGTTGTCGCGGTCGGCGTCGCCGTAGGCGTTGCAGTCGGTGTCACCGTCGGTGTTGCCGTCGGCGTTGCTGTCGGTGTCGCCGTAGGCGTTGCAGTCGGTGTCGCCGTAGGAGTCGCGGTCGGCGTTGCAGTCGGTGTAGGAGTAGGCTCATTGGTAGGCTCCTCCGTCACCGCTCCGTCCGAAGCGTATGTAAGCGTAATCACAGGATGAACTCTTGCGACGTCCTCGCCGGTCAATGTGTTTTCAGCGCTCTTTCCGATTGCTATATCCGCCGTCTGATCCTTTGTATAAAAACATGTTTGATTTACATTTGTATTGGCGGGATCCTGCGAAATTATGAAATCGAAGTTCCCCTCTTCGAGCTCATCTACCGGAATGGTGATTGTATTTGTCCATCCGTCAAGTGATGTGTAGCTTGCATCGGTAAAGCTGTCTGTTATCGCTTTGTTGTTAAGCCCGTTCGGAACAAACTCCGCAATCGGCGCAGCCTCCCTCGCAGCCACCACTTCATCGGCTAAATCGGCATAGTTAATCTTTTCCGCCGTCCATTTATCGCCGGTATCTATTTTGTATATACCAAGGCTTGTATTGCCCGCTTTTCTGCGCTCGGTAACAAGCTTTAATTCGGCCGCTTCAAGATGCTTTCCCTCCGGCGCCGCGGGTATTTCGTACCGCATAATTCCAAGGAAATCAACATCTCCGTTACTTTCGTGACCTGTTCGGATTTCCATTTTACCTTCGGTTGCGGACATGTTTGTATTATTATATCTCAGAGTAATATCATATGTAGGGCTGACTTCCAGAACATTCCCGTCATCCTCACCGCCTGCGGCGAGCGCACCGACCGGCGTTATGCCGATTGACGTAACCGCTATTGCCGCGGAGGATACAAAAGATATTAATCTTTTAAAGCTTTTCATACTGTAATCCCCTCCAATTAATCTATTTTCTCAAACTCGATGTTCTTTACGTTTATGAGATACGTGTTGGGTACTTCCTTATCCGTAAGTATGAGCGTGTTGTTGCCCGCTTTAAGATTTACCTCGCCCAAATCCTCATATACATAGTACGCCCATCCGCCGGTCTGCGCGAACTCGTGGTCAAACTTGCTGCCGTTTAAGTCGAAGGTGACCGTGCCGCCGCCGGAGTTTACGTTTGCGGAATAATAAATTCTCATTTTATACCTGCCCGCAAGGCTCGCCTTAAAGTTATAAGTTATCTTCTGATCGGTGCGGAAGTTTTCAATATACGAATCCTCGCCCTCGCCGAATTTGTTGAGCATACCGCCCTCAATTGCAGCGGACTCGGCAAGCAGCCTTACGGTTCTTGAAACCTCCTCGTCCGTGTCAAATGTCGAGAACAGCTGCGGCGCGTTAGCTCCGGCAAGGTATATTTTAGGCTTATTTTCCTCCGTCTCCGAATAGCCGTCATAGTTTACGGTCGTGAGATAGAACTCAACCATGTTGCTATCGTCCATATGCGCCTTTAAATCCTTTATGTCAAGGTTAAATATGTACTGACCGTTTTCCAAAGCGGCCGCTGCGAACGGCTTTGTCTTTTTATCCGCCGGCACCGCGTTCTGCGCGTCGCCCCATGTGGGAAGCTGCGCCATCAGATTATCCACAACGGCGTTATAGCCTGCCTTGTCGGCGGCCGCCACGGCGTTATTGTTTATAACCTGCATATACGCTGTGTTGTTCCAGTCCGTCGAGCTTATTTTATGCTCGTTGTAGAACAAGCCCAAATCAGCCGTACCCCACGATTCATGGTTTACCACAAGGCTTACGCTCTTAAGCTTATCCTCGCGTTTTAAAATATCTGTGAGGTCGTAGCGGAAAAGAACGGCAAATCCGTTTACACCCTGCGTTTCCTCGCTCATTTTAAGCCCCGAAGCGTCGTCGTTTTCCGTCATATACTGTGAGTTCTTGCTGTGCAGACGGTAGTTCATCGACGCCGCGTTATTGGAACGTCTGACCTGTACCGCCGCGGTATAGAACGTGTACATCTCCGGCGTATCCGAAGCCGCCGCGCTCACCGCGTCGGGAATGACACGCGTATCGGGATTTACCGCGCGGTCTATTACGCTTAGCACCTCCGCGCGCGTTACCGGCGCGTTCGGTCTTATCGTTCCGTCGTCATAACCCGACATTATCCCCGCCATATACGCCTTTGTCAGATAATCCGAATAGCTTTCGTCCACGTCGGATATATCGGGTATCATGGCCTTGTATTTATTTAAGTTTTGCGGAAAATACTCGCTCTTTAACGAGTTTATAACAGCCTTTGCCACCTGCGCGCGAGTCATGGGCGCATCGTAGTCGCTGTAGTCGCCCGCTTCGAATATCTTGTCGTCGAGCATATTTATAATATACGGCGTCGCCCAGTAGCCCTCGGTTATCTGGTAGAAGCTGCCGCGCCACGCGCTGAATATCTTCGCAAACTCCGACGCGGTAACTGGGTTATCGGGATAGAAATTTCCGTCGTCATATCCGTCCAAAAACTTGTTCTCCGTGCATTTGACGATTATTTCCTCCGCCCAATGTCCACGGCAGTCGGGGAATTTGGAGCCGAAAAAGCCCAGTCCGCCCGCGGCGCCCGCCTCGCCGTTTGACGAGGTTACTCCGCCGCCCATTTCCGTGTCCTCATCCTCCGGATTATCCACACCGCTGTAATCCTCCGTAGCTGTCGGAGCGGCCGTTTCCTCCGTTAGGGATGTGTCCTCGTCGGGCGCGGGAGTTTCCGTCTCCGTCTCTGTTTCAATATCCCCGCTCTCGTCAGAGGATGATACTGTTGTTTCGGCATACGCTGTAATTTGCGTCAGGCAGGGAACCGATATTCCCGCCGCAACGGAAACGGAAAGTAAAAGTGCTATTAATTTTTTCATCATTTGCCCTCCGTTTCTCTGAGATCTAATATAATAGTTGTTAACGGTTTCATCGTTATGCGCCCGTTCACATCCATCATCGTATCCGATACTATGTCATGCGCCTTCGCGACGTCGGCGTTAAACTCAACATTCACGCTCTTGTTCTCGTCCGAGCAGTTCATGATTATCACATACGGCCCGTATTTAGCTATGTTTATACGCCTCAACCCTAACGGCGTGGTCATGTAGCCGTTACCGTGACTCGTCCATTTATCGTTAAGCTCATGCCATGATATTACCTGCGAATATACCGCAACCGCTCTGTGGTCGTCGGCATAATATCCGCCGCTGGGCATTGTGCTTCGCCAATCGAGCGTGCCTCTTACGAACTCGCCGTTATGCTGGAAGGAGAAGGACTGCGCGACCTCGTCGGAGAACACATATTCCTTCTGCTTTCCGTCTTTATCGACATTGTACGGCTCGTTCGGCAGATATATGCCCGAACCGAGGTCGAATTTAGTTATATATACGCCGTTATCTATAAGCTTGTAGTAAATCTCATACGCCGCCTGCGCTCTTGACATTATACTGTTATACGCGATTTCCGTGTCGTTGCCGAACGCGTTCTTAAGCCAGCGCTTGAACGTCGTCTCGTCTATCTTTTCATTCGGCGCGAAGGTCGTGTCGTTTACGCCCTCTATTATTCCGCGCCATGCGAGAGTTACAATTGCCGCTTCCTCCCTTATGCCCTTTATGTCGGCATAGGTCTTGTAGCCCTCGGACGCCTTCTTTATCTTGTCGCCCAGCGCGTCAAAGTTAAGTATCATATAATACAGAAGCCGTCTGTCCGATACCAGCGAGCTTAAATACAGCTCGCCGTTTTCTATAAACAGCTCCATGGAACGTATCGAGTCCTTTGAACCGAAGTTCGCCGCTACGAAGTTGTTCCACGCCGCGTATTCAACCATGCCCGGGCCCTTGTAGTTACGGGTGTTTATTGAATAGTCGCGCCTTATCGCGTTATAGCCGCTGTTATTTAAAACGGTGTCGGCAAAATAGTTCATCGCGTGCGACGCGTTTATCGCTTTCTTTATAAGCTGCTCGTCGCCGGTAATGAGCGCAAGGTCTGCGACCATTGCCGCGCCGTGCGGGCCGTAGTTGCCGTCATAAGCTCCGTCAAGATGTCCTACCGTTTCCATTGACAGACCCTTTGGCGAAATAAGAATAGATCCGCGAGGCGTCGGGAATATGCCGCTTGCCTCGTACATTCTCTTTTTGAGATCCGCGTCCTTCATGCAGCTATGCGGGCTTAGCGTCTTTAGCGCCATCTGGAACGACACGCCCGAAACAACATTGAACAGTTCCTGGTTTACGGCAGGCTTCCTCTGTATGACGTTAAACATATAATCCGACGCCTTTACATACATATTGGTATATGCGCTCCGCCGCGAAACCATGGGTGTGTCGGGGTTTAAATCGTCGTCTATAAGCTCGTCGAGATAGCCGCCGTTTTCTATAGGCTCGTGAAGCTCGGTATACACCTCGCCCACCGCTCTCGCTCCGGCGTTTATTCCTCCTGTGGCGGGCATTCTGTCCGGCCCGCCTATCCATGTCTGGTATGTCTCGTTGTTCCAGCCGCCGTTAGAGCCTTGCGAGCGCACCTGATAGTCAAGCCACGCGACGCAGCGGTCAACGACCTCCTTGTCGTGGTAGTGGTTCGACCACTCGCGGTTGTACGCCATCGCCATCGCGCGTATACCCTTCTGGTTCTCGCTGTTGGAGCCTATGCACTTTGCATAGTGTACCTTCTTCCAGTTCTCCCACGAGCCGTGGCTGAATGTGTTTGTGCCCTCAAGCACCGCGCCCGTCGCGCCGGCGGGCGAACGTCCCGCCGCGACGGCGGCGTCCCATTCGGGGCCGTAGTTCTGACTCTTAAATATTTCCTCAATTCCGGCGTTCATCTCGTTTATGATATAATCATACGGTGAAAGTCCGTTCGGTGACGTCTTTATCGCTCCCAGGTCATAGCGCTTTACCGTGCAGTCCTTATCATCGGCCATCTTCTTGTACCGAAGGTCCGTATGCGTTACGAACTTATAGAGCTGTCTTGAATACTCCTTCGCCTCGTTCATGCCGTTTGCCGAGTACGCGTTCGCGTCGCCGCCGTGATAAATCTGGAGCCTTACCTCCGTTCTGCCGTGCGTCATAGCCATGGGCAAACGGTAAGTCGCGTAAAAATATGAATTTCGGCTCTCCGGCTGCGAGTAGAGATTATCCCACACAGGCCAGTTCGTTCCGTATTTCGCCTGCAAGGTTCCGTACTCGTCGTTTACCATAAGGTTCTGAATTTCCTTGTTCTCCGACTCGCTGCCCCACAGCTTAACGGTTATATAGTTCATCCTTTCCGGATCGACCTTCATCGTCACCCATATCTTGTCGTCGCCCGGATATAGCTGACGGTAGGTGTCGCCCAAGCCGCCGTAACCCTTAACGCTCTTTCCGACGTCGGCATTATGCGCCGCCTCCGATTCGTCGTTGCCGAGTATCACATAATCGAGCACATCGTCGGACTCGGAGTCCTTTGTGTTGATATCGACATACACGCCGTCATTATCCATCTTCTGCACGCGCATTCCATGATAGTTCTCAAGATCGGGCTGCGAATAGAAATCCTCCATTAGCGGATTTATCGCGAGATCGTCTACAAGGTATGTTCCCGTTGACGCTCTTAAGCCTATATTAATTCGTATGTACGATGAGCCGTCCGGGACCGTTACGGAATAGTGCGTCTGCTGCCAGCCCTTGTCCGCGTCCGAATCGAGATATGTCTTTGACAGGTTCGCCGTCTGCGTCTTTCCGTCATCGGTATATACGATAATGTTTACCGACATGCCCCACGAGTTCGACGCTCTCTTATACGGTCCGATAATCTTGTACCACCAGCTAACATCGTATACGCCCGGCTTTACTCTGAAATATGAGCCGTTATATTTATTATTGATTATCTGTTGGTTATTCTCCGCTGTGACGTTCATCGTATCCGCCTTAAACATATAGCAGTTTGCGCCGGAATGCGCGTCCGTGCTCGTAACGCCGATTTCGGCGACGGCTGCCGAGCTTATGCTCGTTGACCACCAGTTTATATCATCGCCCTCCCAGCCGCACTCATAGCTCGAACGTATCGCGGGATCGCTTATCTGCGGCTGCGTTGCGGGGTTTGACCGCGTCTCCGATTTATCTATCCGATCGATGGTTATATCGTCAAAATTAACCTGTCCGGTCGCGGATTTAATGCCCACGGTGATTTTGCATTTTACCGCGCCTTCGGCGGGAACAATATAGAAATCGCTGCCCTGCCATATCGGGTCGTATTCGCCCTCGTCATACTCCTTTGACGCGTAATAGTATTCATACGAGGCTCCCGGAATTTCCACTCCGTTTTTGTCCGTCTGCGTATAGGTGAAAACCGCGCCGCCCTTTGTCGCGTCAAGTCTCGTATAGTCCTCGCTTAGCAGATAGTACAGCTCCACCCTATACGCGTCTTTGCCCGACAGCTCAAAGGTTTTCGCGATTGAAGCATATTCGCTTTCCGCAGACGTCAGCGTTGCCGCTTCGAATTTATACGAGCGCTCGCCGCCATGCTTTAAATAGCTGTCATAACCGTATGAAACTCTGCCGTCGGTTGAGTTTACAACCCACTCGTCCTCCCCCGACTCAAATCCGTAAGTTCCGATATTATCCGAAGCGTGAACAACCGGCAGCGCCGCCGTTAGCATCGACGCCGCGAGTATTGACGTTATTATTCTTCGTGTCACTAAACCGCCTCCCTAAATTCTTTTCATTAATATCTATCTTAATTTTAGCATTGCGATATGCCATTTTCAACTTTGTTTTTTAACGATTAGCTATTTTATATGATAATAATGAACCTATAGCGATACATATTGTTATTTTATCACATATCACGTATTTGTTATATATAAAAATATGACACTATTCGCTTATTAGTGTCATATTTTATCACTATTATATATGTCTCTGCATTTCTTCCTGTATTCCCTCGGAGTCATGCCGAAATACCGTCTGAAATTCCTTGTGAAATATGAGCTGCCGCCATAGCCTACCTCCTCGCTTATATGCTGAATATCCACGGCGGTAAACGCAAGATAGTCCGCCGCCTTAAGCATTCTCGCCTGCAAAAGCTTTTCTGTAAACGACATCTTATAGTTTTCCATAAGGAACCGCTGGCACTGGCGCACGCTAAGCCCCAGCACATCGCTTAGCCGCTCCAGCGAAAGCTCTTTGAAATTGGTTATAAACTCGGCGTCCGTCAGCAGGCAGTATTTGTCCTCGTTTGCCGCAATCCGGAGCCCGCCGCGTCCCGCGTCCCGCGCGTTGTTCATTCGGTAAAGCAGTATTATAAGCTCGCGGAAGCTGTTTTCCATCGCCTCGCCGTAGCTGTGCCGCTTTTCGAGACACTCGCGCTCCGCGTTTTTAAAGCATATTTCCGCCCGCTCAAAATCCTCGCATATGAAAAATTCGGGCTTAAGCTCCGTCGCCGTTTGTACGCGCAGCACGAGAGTGTAGTCCGTAAGCTGCCGGCCTCCGTTTATCTGGCGGTAAATCTTGCCGCCGCCCGCGGCGTAGAATACGCCCCGCTTCAGCTCGCAGTATCGGTCGTCCGTCACAAGCGTACCCCGACCTCCGGTAACATAATGAAGCTCATAGCAGCCGCTCGCGTTTATCCTGTCATAGGAATTGCCGGTATATGTGTTTTTATCAAAGGCTATAACCTTTATTCCCACCCCGCCTATTGAAAATGCCAATACGCTGTCTTTAAGATAATGCACGGTATTATCCTCGGCCATCATGTCACCTCCGCACGAAAAAAAATCACTGTTTATTATTTTACCATAACAGAACATAATTTAATACATGATTTCATGACAGAATAAGTCATGCTTTGTCGCGATATGCCGACAAATCGCGTGTTACCCGCATATAAACAGTATCATTACCCAGGCCGGATTTCAAGTGCGGAATTTCAAGAATAGCTTTGTTATTTCAAAAAACGGCGGCGCATATATTTGATATGTGCCGCCGATAAATATTTAATATTCCAATATAAAGGATGACAAGTCCGCTTCCTGCACATTTGCAATGTTCTTTTCCGCTAAAGCCTTGTTCTGCATATCCACTCCGTCTGTGCCCGCGCCCGAAGCGGTGAGTATCTCGATATTGAAATATTCAACGCGTATTTCGGGACCGTTAAAATTTCTTTTCATTTCCGATAACCTCCTTATTCTACCACCGAAATATCTTTTATATCCGCCGTGGTATATGTGCTTGTGCCGTCTGAAACCGTGCCGTAAAGGATTATGCCGAGCGATACGCTGCCGCCGCCCGTAAGCGACGGGATATTTACGTCCGTCGCCGCCCTTTTGCCGTCGTTAAATGTAATCTGCCATTTAAGCGTCGGATTCCACGACGGAATTGCGAGGCTTTCTATGTAATAGCCCACAGCGCCGGAATGAGTATCAGCGCTTTGCGTATCTGTTGCTGTGGCTGTCATTTCAGCTTTGACGCCCTTTGTAAGCGTCAGTGTCGAAAGATTTGCAGCGGTTACGGGATAGTCATAGCCGGTGTTGTTCCAGCCGCCTATGTAGCTGTAATAATCAACGCCGCCTGTTCCGTCCTGCGTTACCGTCATGGTATTTACCTCACCCGGCACCACCGTTCCCGTGCCGCTTATATCCGCATTATTTACGGTGTAGCTCTCATCATTCATTTTGGCAACAATATTGTTCGCATTGCCCTGATTGGCTCTTGACGGAATACTTACCTCCGCTGTCTTGTATATATATCCCTCGTCAAGCTTCGGAACGTCAAAGCTTACGTTCATCGGATTGGTATTTGTTATATAATATGTGCTGTGCTCTCCCACTACAACGACCTTGCTCGGGTCATTATTTACAAGACATGAGACATTAACCGCGTTTTCGGGCATTACAAAGCTGTAGGTCGTGTCCGAAAGCTTTGTTATTGCCGTGTTCTTAACGGTTGATACAACAAGCGAGCTTTTAACATACCCGTCGGGAACCGTCACGACAACCGTTTCTCCCTTTGCCGCTTCCGCCTTAACCGTCACGTTGCCGTCGCCGGTTATACTGTACGGAGCGTTCTTTGTAAGCTTTAAGCTCTGCCCGTCGGCATATACATACCACGCCTCATCGCCGTTTGCCGCCACGGCGAAGTCCGAGGCGGACGGCGATACTCCTTCCGCGTAGGTCACGACCGCCGCGCCTTCCGAATATTGCGCCGGTGTGATTACCGCATGCGTGCCGCTTGTCGTAAACGGAGCGCTTACGGTTACGGTCTTGCCCGACGCGATATACATGCTGCCCACCTTTGCGCTGCCGCTCATTTTCATGTTGTTATTATTCACATAAACGTCATAGCCGCTGTTGCCCGTAATCGTTCCGCCGCTCATATTAAACGAACCCTGTTCCATAACGCTTACTCCGCCGCCAAAGTTACCGACCGATGTATTTTTGGAAACCGTTCCGCTGCTCATATTCATAACGCCCGAACCGACTATGGAAACGCCCCCGCCGCCGAGATTGGTATTATCGGAATTGGTTGCCGTATTATCGGTTATTATGCCGCCCGACATGTTAAGCACGCTTCCCGTCTTTACGTCGATACCGCCGCCGCGTGCAGCCGAGCCGCCTTTTATTATAACTCCGTTATAAATATTAAATACGCCCTTGTTTATCTCCGCAAACCTGGCTTTGCCGTTCGCGTTAAATGTCAGCGCGGTATCCTTTGAGGTCGCCACCGCGTCGGACTTGCCGAATGTGATAACCGGAGCCGAGGCGTCTGTTTGGACCAAGAACATCATATTATTGGAGTTCTGCACTACCTCCGCGGCAAAATCGCCGTTTATGAATGTTATGTTCGCCGACGCGCTCATGTTGCTGCGCTGATTTGTCACGCTGTCGGAATAAATCGCTATGGTGTGCGGATTTTCTGTATTCGCGATTGCCGCGTTTACAGCCGCGTCGTAGTTGTCCTTCGGCTCATTGTCGAGATACACGCCGTTTTTTATATCCTTGTCCGTGATGTAGAACTTCCGCTCGGTTGTCACTCCGTTAACGGTTTCCCACTTGCCGAGATTTGACGCGACGACGTTGACCTCGATAGGATACGCCGCGTCTTTCGGAATTTCATCGAGCAGCACCTCTATCTGCCATGAATACGAGCCGTCGGCGTTTACGGTTCTTATCTCCTTTGCCGGTCCGTATTCGACAAACACGTCGGTATAGCTCTGTAAGTCTGTATCCGACGATGTATATGTAACATCCAGCTTCGGATTTTCCGTTATATCCTTAATATTTACGTTCGGTATGGTATTGAGAGTAAGCGTCTGGGAGCCGCGGTTTGACACATACGGAACATTCATTTGAATACCCGTCGATTTAAACGCGGATTTAACCTCTCCGCCGTCGCGTATTTCCGGCGAAAGGATTTCGCCGAAGCTGTCAAGCTGGCTTCCGTACTCGTTTGTACATCTGTTTCCCGCGCGGTAGTACACGCGGTTGTTGTGGTAGCGGAGCGTTGTCCGTGCCGCCGACGCGATGTTTTCGGTTTCGCTTCCACCATCTTTTCCCATTTTACTCATATCGAGCGCTTCCGTTTTTACGATCTCATACGGCGCCATGAGCGGAACCACGGGAGCGGTATATCCGTTGTCCGCCGCGTATGTGTTTGCCGCCTCGCCCTCGCCGTCATATGCCTGCTTTCCTCCGGCTGTGATCGTCGGGATCTTACTCATATAATATGTGTCCGCCGTAAGCTCGCCATAGCCCTGAACGCTGCCCTGCGCGGTTGCATCCGGTTTTCCGATATTTAAATAATCGACAAATCGTGTGTTGCCGTAGCGCGACATCGGGTTTGAGGCGAAGCCCGTCCATGCCGCAAGCTTATCAGGCGACGCGCCCGCAATTTTCGCTCTTGTCGGCTCCGCCGGATTTTTCATAAGCATATACGGCTCGATCGCGCTGTATGTCGCGCCCTCGACCTTCGTTGTGTTCGAATCCGGCGACGGCGGTATCGCATAATTCGTGAATGAGTTTACATAATCCGCAAACTCCTTGTCGAAATACCAGAATGACGCTTTTTTATCCGCCTCGCTCGCGCCGCTGTTGTCCTGTCCCGAAGAAAGCCAGCCGTGAAGCGTATTTGCGTAATATCCCGCCGGACGCTCGTTGTTTCCGTCCTTTTCAAACGGTTTCATAATATAGCCCGTATTCGTCAAATCGTTAAGCTTGCGCGTTTCGCTGTAGTTTTCCGGAACACGATAGTCTATGGCCTTTTCTATATACTTAACCATTACATCCGTGGCGTTGTCGGACCAGTCATAGTGGCCGCTGCCCCATTCGATAATATGCGATACGAGATTATCGGTATTATTTGCCCGCTCGTTTGCAATATGCCATCTCGCGTCCACTACGGAACGGTCGCGCCCCTTGTTCATATCGTGCTCGGTGTACTGCGCCGCAAGCTGCAGCGACGGTATTTTAGGAACCTTATATGTCGCGCCGTCCATGCCGTTCTTCATCTGAACCTGTGCGATTATTCTGTCGGGGTTCCAGTTGCCGCTGCGATAGCCGAACGGCGACGCGGCGCTGTGTCCGATCGTTATGAACGGAGTAGTATCCGCTATTTCGGCGTAACCCGAAGCCGACGCGATACCGCTTAGAATGTCATTCATTATATCCGCCGCATCCTTGCCGTCATCGGTAAAATCCTTCGCGGTAAAGCTTGTGGCATTTCCCGCGTAATCCTTCCTTGTGCGGAAGCTGCTAAACGTGTTGTTATAGCCGTGGTTTATCTCTGTATCACCAGTACCTGATACATCCTTTGCAAAAACAAGCCAGAGTATTCCGCTGCTTCTTTTGCTGAGCGCCGATTTCAGTTTCGCCGAATACGCAAGCGGCACCTCTACAAGATTTGCCTTGATCGCGACAAGACTTTTCAGCTCTCCCGGCGCGACGCCGGGCGGAATCCATAGATATGCGTCATAGCGTCTGCCCGTTTCCGACGCGCCGCTCATGAACTCATCGGTGCCTCCGGCAAAATGATACTGAAAAACATCGTCCCAACTGTCGGTCTGCGTATCATACAGCTTGTGCGTATCCGCCGCCCGCGCCGCCATATGCGGCAGCGCCGAAAACAGTATCGCCGCCGATAACGCGCACGATATTATTTTTTTAATCACCACAATAACCCCCTTTATTTTTAATATTTCTTTTATTCAACAGTAACCGTTTTGGTCGCCTCGTCCCAATCGACCTTAAGACCGAGAGCTTCCGCGACAAACCTTATCGGAACCATTGTCCTGTCCTGCGTTATTACGGCAGGCTGTTCAAGCGCCACGGTTTTTCCGTTCACCTTTGCCTCCGCCGAGTCCTTTTTAAGCTCGATTTTTATGTCATCCGTTTCTATAAACGCCGTTTCGGTTCCTTCGTCCCAGCTGACCTTTGCGCCCAGCCTTTCGCTCACCGCCCTTATCGGCACAAGCGTACAGTCGTTTGAGATATACGGCGAAACATCGGTCGTAAGCGGCGTTCCGTTTATCAATATCGTTATTCCGCCGTTCACATTTATCTTGATTGTCTTTTCCGCCGCCGTGCTGTGGTACTCGTCCTTAACCGACGCTTTAAATATAAATCCGCCGCCGTAGGATGGAGTGAACGTTACAATTCCGTCGTTAACCTCCGCGCCGTCGGGTATGTCGTACCCGTATGTGAGCGTGTCGTTATCGGCGTCCTTCGCCGTGAAGTCAATAGTCACGGTATCGCCGACGTCAATGCTCTTGCCCACCATATTTCCTTCTATTGTAAGCCCTTCAAAATGCGCGGTGTTTTCCAGATTGCCCTGACAGGTCATTGCCGCGCCCACGTACATGGGCGCTTCGGCAGGTATTTCGTTTCTCGCCTTTGAGGTCTGTTCATATGTCTTTCCGCCGTCAAGGCTGTACCAATACTCTATCATATCGCCCCTGCGCTCTATGATAAAGTCAATCGGAACGGCTTTGTTGTTCATATCCCCTGCCCAGTAGCTCTTTGTGCTCTCCTCCTGCGTTTTGTCGTGACTTACAAGAAGAATGTTGTTATTGTTTGAGAAATGGCGCAGCTCAAAGAAATTACCTGTTTCAAAATCAAGGTTATCGGTCGCAAGGAGTGAAAAATACTCCTTATCCGACGCCGTTTTATCAAAGCCCGTAAGCTTTACATGCATCTTGAAATCACCGCTCACTTCACGGTATACAAAGGTCTTGTCAAGATTACCCTTGCCCTCGTCGCAAAGCGAGGTGATGCTTGTCGGGTTCCCGTCATCATCCGATGTTATATTACCCTTTGCGCTTCGGTAATTATATACCTGCCACGGCGCGTCCTCTGTTGTTCTTATTTTCTCGCTGAACTCCGGCATGGCGTTCGCCTTGTACTCGTATTCGATCCTTGTATCTCCCGATGCGGTGACGGTCTTTTCGGATTTGTCCACGGGGCTGCAGCCG
>CANRAG010000029.1 GCA_947628515.1 uncultured Clostridia bacterium
ACTGCGCGGTTTCCGTAAGCGACATGGAAGTCTTAACCGGCGCAAGGTCGTGCTTTGCCCGATATGCGTTAATCATATCGGTAAGCTCGAAGCTGCGCACCTGCGGAACGACCGATTTTATCGCGTCACTCATGCTGTATGTATTATAGAGTATGGCGTCGAGGTTTCCGTCCTCATCCTCAAAGAAACGGAAAGCGTCGTTATCCATGTATTTATATGTGCTCTCTATACTGCTGCCGGCCTTTATATCGTCGAAGGCAAGCATACGGCTGTTTGAGAAAAACGCGCATATTCTGCCGTTATCGACCCCGACCATCATAAAGTAGTTGTAATCGGAATTGAACACATACCAGTCAAAGCCGTAATCACCCTTGTCAATTCTCGCGGGCTGGCCGAGAATGTCTGTTACCGTTTCGATGTTTGCGCCTATCTTAACGGTTGTTCCGCCCATGTCGAATGAAATGTCCTGTACGAATAAGTCGTACAGACCGTTTATTAAGACGTCGCAGCTTTCCCACGTGATTTCCTTGTTTGGCTCGGTGTTATAGCCGCTGTCTATAATTCTGTGCTTTAGCATGAACGCGTAACCGACGCGGTTTGCCTCGTCTATAAGCGCGTTGTCATAGCACTTGTTCATGATTTCATCCACTTCCTCGGATGTGAGGGCGAATGAGTCGTCAAAATCTATGATTGTTTTATAAAGGACGGTGAGAGCATCCTGCTTACGCAATCCGGTTGAATTGCCCGACAGCTGCACATCGTCCGCATTGGCGAAGCCGAGAACAACCGCCTTTGCCAGCTCGCTGCTGCCGCAGCTGTCTATTATGGACTGCGGAACGGCAACCTCTTCACGGCTAAGCTTCTCGTAAAGCGCAACCGCCTGTGAATACATGTCCGCCGGCGTGATAAGCTCGTCATTGGCAGAGGCTGTACTTCCTGCGGCGCCTATACCTGTGGCAGCCGCCGCCGTAAGCAAAATCAGTCTGATTTTTGTAAGCTTCGAATTATCAGCCAAATTTGTTCAGTCCTTTCGTTAGTGTCAATTGATTTAAATCCATTCTATTATAACAGAAAAAAGCTCGAATGTCCACACTTTTTTTAATGAATTTTTTGTGAATTTAAAAAACAAATAGGCATAGCGCGGGTTTTTGTTCATTTATGAGTGAAAACAGTAACAAAAATCGCATGTCCGTCTTGACAATCGGCGCCAAACAGGATAAAATTATATAGTAAATACAGTTAAGGAGTTAAATTATGCTACAGAAGCTTGCATCATTGGAGGAACGGTTTAATTTGCTTTCCGAAAAGATAAGCGACCCGGATATTATCGCGGATCAGCCCGTGTGGCGCGCTTACTGCAAGGAGCACAGTGAGCTTACGCCGATAATGGACGAATATAAAAAATATACGGGATATATAAAAACGGTGAACGAGGACAGGGAGTTGCTTGAAGCCGAAAGCGACAGGGAGCTTGTACAAATGCTGCGCGATGAGCTGGACGAGGCAAAGGAGCTTGCCGCAAAGAGCATGGAGACTTTGAAGCTTTTGCTGCTGCCGAAGGATCCGAATGACGAAAAGAGCGTTATAATGGAAATACGCGGCGGCACAGGCGGCGAGGAGGCGGCTTTGTTTGCGGCCGACCTTATGCGGATGTACGGTATGTACGCGGAGGCGCACCGCTGGAAAATTGATATTATGAACTCCAACCCGACAGAGCTTGGCGGATATAAGGAAATTTCCTTCTCAATAGAGGGGAAGGGAGCGTATTCAAGGCTTAAGTACGAGAGCGGCGTTCACCGCGTTCAGCGCGTGCCGGAAACGGAGTCGGGCGGACGGATACACACCTCGGCGGTAACAGTTGCGGTTTTGCCGGAGGTGGAGGATGTTGAGGTTGACATAAATCGGAACGACCTCCGCATCGACGTGTTCCGCGCCGGCGGTCCGGGCGGACAGTGCGTAAACACTACGGATTCCGCGGTGAGGATAACTCATCTGCCGACCGGAATAGTGGTATCGTGCCAGGACGAGAAATCACAGCTGCAAAATAAAGAAAAGGCGATGAAGATACTGCGTTCCCGTATTTATGAGGTTATGGAAGCCGAGCGCAGCAGGGAGATTGCCGACGCTCGAAAATCACAGGTGGGTTCGGGCGACCGCAGCGAAAGAATAAGAACTTACAATTTCCATGAAAACCGCGTTACGGACCATAGAATAGGGCTTACTCTCTATAAGCTCGGTCAGTTTTTAAACGGGGACATGGATGAGATAATAGACGCGCTGATTACAAACGACCAGGCGTCAAAGCTGCTGTCGGGGGATATGTAAAATGCTTAGTCTGGAAAACAGTCCCGGAATCGTTTCGGCAAAGGCTGATTTAAAAGAGATATTTATTGCCATACTCGATACGGTTAAGGAAGCGTTCATTTCATTTTACGAATGGTTAAAGGCGGTGCCCGTCCCGGCGCCGCCCACAGTGCTTAAATTGTTCAGCAACAACAAGGCAAATTTGATACTGTTTACGGTTTTGGTGGTATATGTGTTTTTTATAAACATCAGGGGCTATCTCATGTTTGCCGCGGACAAGCGGTACGCCGAACGCAAAGTTGAAAGGATACCGGAGCGCACCCTACTTAAATATATATGGCTCGGCGGCGCGCTCGGGTCGGGCATATCCATGATTATTCATCATCACAAGACGCAGCGTATGAGCTTTGTAATATCGGCGGCCGTTCTTGTGGCGGTACAGCTTGTTTTATTCAGCTTTATACTCGGCTTTTTGGGGTTCTGGACATTTTTTTAAAAAAATTTCGTGAAAGGACTGGAAATCAGACACATAATATGGTATAATACAATATGTATATGCACATTATGATGTGCTGCGTTGAAAGGCGGGTAGTATATGGACATAAAAGATATATTGGCGGATGCCGACGGCGACAGACGCCTGCGTATAGTTCAGGAACTGGTTCCGGGTAAGGAAATAACGCTTGCGCACGTTATAGCGAGCCCGGACCCTGTTATGTATCAAAAGCTCGGTCTTAATCCGGAATTGGACTTTTCGGGCGCGGCAATAGGGATACTTACCGTTACTCCGGCGGAAACCGCGATTATCGCCGCTGATTTATCCACAAAATCAGCGAATGTGGATTTGAGCTTTGTGGATCGTTTTTCGGGCACGCTAATAACGACGGGACTTATATCCGATGTGGAATCGGGGCTTAGGGCCGTTTTGGAATATTGCGGGGGCAAGCTCGGATTTAAGGTATGCGAGCTGTCAAAGACATGAGGAAAATTGTGCTGGTCGGACGCTCGGAGGCCGGAAAGACCACGCTTACCCAGGCGCTTAAGGGCGAGAAGATACATTATCATAAAACACAGTATACCAACAGATTTGACGTTATTATCGATACGCCGGGAGAGTACATACAGACAAAGGAGCTGGGCAGCGCTATAGCGATGTACGCCTTTGAGGCGGACGTTGTGGGTATGCTTATGAGCGCGGCGGAGCCGTTTTCGCTGTATCCGCCCGCGTGCGCCGTTGTATCGAACAGGCGGGTTATCGGCATTATTACGCAGAAGAACAGCCCGTATGCCGATGTGGCGCAGGCGCGCCGCTGGCTGGAGCTTGCGGGGTGCCGTGATATTTTCGAGGTGGACAGCAAAACGGGCGAGGGGATCTCCGACATACTGGAATATCTTCGCGAGCCGGGGGATGTTATGCCCTGGGAGGAAGAAACTTTATAAATAATTAACAGACCTGGAGGATAAGGATGGAGCGGGATTTTTTAATCAATGTCTTTGACGGGGAAAGTATAGAATACGTTGTTAATCTTCGCGAGTTCGGCAAGGATGTTGTGCGGTTCGGAAGAAGCTCGGATAATGACATTGTGCTTCGGACAGATCTCGTCAGTAAGCAGCACGGCTATTTTCGCTGGGAGGGCGGACGCTGGGCTATTTATGACAACGGCAGCACAAACGGAATATTCTGGAACCGAAACAGAATAAAGCGCAAAGGGCTGGCCGACGGTGATAAGCTGATAATAGGCTATGAGCAGACCTCGTACAGAGTCGCGTTCATCTGCTCGCACGGCAGCCGCCGTGATGTGTATGAGCATTTCAGAATAGCGGGAATGCCTCTGGTCACTATAGGCCGCGCAAGGGAGTGCAGCATATGTGTACAGCATACCGCTGTGCTAAGATACCATTGCCGTATAGTAAGCGACGGGCAGCGGTATTATCTCGAAGGCGTTTCGCGCCAGGCACAGGTGCAGTATAACGGTATGCCGCTTGAGGGCAGACAGCCGTTGTCTGAGATGGATCGCTTTGTTGTGGGCGATACAATGTTCATTTATCAGAGCGGCGTGCTTCATTACACAAAAAAACAGGGCGGCCTCGGCTTCGAGGTTTCGCATCTTTCGAAGATTGTCGGCAAGGGCAGCAAGAGAAAACGCATAAATACCGATATAAACCTCACGGTGAATGCCGGCGAGTTTGTCGCGATAATAGGCGGATCGGGCGCGGGCAAATCAACGCTTTTAAACTGTCTGTGCGGATGCAGCGAGATTTCGGAGGGTAACGTTATTATAAACGGTGAGGATCTTGCGAGCAACTACAACTCGTTAAAGCAGCTCATAGGATATGTTCCGCAGCAGGATATAGTATACGATAACCTGAAGCTTGAGAGAATGCTATATTACACCGCAAAGCTGAGGATGCCGCCGGACTCCACAAAAGAGGAAATAGACGCGAGAATTACCGAAGCGCTTAGAATGGTGGAGCTTACCGACAAGCGTGACGTGATGATAAAAAGCCTGTCGGGCGGACAGAAAAAGAGGGCGAGCATAGCCGTGGAGCTGCTTTCTGACCCGAAGCTGTTCTTCCTCGACGAGCCGACGTCCGGCCTTGATCCGGGCACCGAGCGCAATCTTATGGGAACGCTTAAGAATATGACAAAATACGGAAAGACGGTCGTGCTTGTAACGCATACGCCGCTAAATCTGCATTTATGCGATAAAATTATCGTTATGGGCTACGGCGGCAGGCTTTGCTTCTGCGGCAGACCGAACGAGGCGGAGCAGTTTTTCAGAGTGAAAAATCTGGTCGATATATATAATCTTGTGAACAATAACGCGGAGGCGTGGGCGCTGAGATTTGCGCAGGCGTCCGGCGTCGGCGGAAATCCGATAATAAAACAGCAAAGCAGCGTCAGCAAGATGAAGGTTCCGTCAATGCGTCAGTTCGGCATACTTGTGGGCAGGTATGTAGAGTTGCAGCTGCACGATATGAAGCGTCTTTTATTGCAGCTGCTCATGGCGCCGGGGCTTGGTATTTTGCTGTATATAGCTTTCAGAAACGCCAATCTGTTTGTGGAAATGCCGGGCACGCAAAAGCTTTCCCTTACGCTTGCGTGCTGCGCGTTCTGGATAGGCCTGTTTAATACAATTCAGGAAATATGCAAGGAAAGGCAGATTTACACAAGAGAGCGCATGGCCAATCTGAAGCTTATTCCGTATATCGGTTCAAAGCTTTTTGTAAACGGTATACTGGCTTTCGCGCAGTCATTGCTGCTTTTGGGTGTGGTGGCGCTTACTCTGGGCATGCCGGACGAGGGTATGATGCTTAAGGGCGCGCCGTTTATGGAAATGTTTATAACAACATATCTCACCATGCTGAGCGCGCTTTGTATGGGACTTATGGTGTCGGCGATTGTGGGCAATTCTGATCAGGCGATTTCACTCGCGCCAATCCTGCTTATTCCGCAGATATTGTTCTCAGGCGTTATTGTGGAGCTTGGCGGAGCGATAAGCAAGATTTCTTACATAATATCATGCCGTCACTCGTGCGTTGCGTACTGCACGACGGAAAATATTAATAATCTTGTGAGCGGAAAGACTATAGATATGGGTATGGGACCGGTGGAGGTTCCCGTGGACAGAAACGAGCTGTACGATTTCGAGGCGAAGCTAAGCATATTCGGCGGCGAGCTGGATAAGCTGCTTACAAATCCGGTAATGCTGAGCTGGGGCGCACTTTTGGTTTTAAGCGCCGTATGTATCGGCGTCGCGCTCATATCGCTTAAAAGCAGAAAGTTTAGTTAAACAGTAATAAAAGCACAAATGACGCATATCATACGGCATGCGTCATTTGTGCTTTTAAATTATATTTAATTATACCAGGTTAAACTGCTTTTCGCAGTCTGCGTTTATGGCTTCTATAAGCGCGTTCGCCTCGTCAACCGTGTCCGCGCTGGTCCCCATGTAGAGCTTAATTTTCGGCTCCGTGCCTGACGGACGAACGATAAAGTACGTCTTGTTATCGTCAAGGTCATAGCGGAGAACGTTTGCCTTTGGCAGCTCCGTTCCGTCGGGGAGCATAACCGTTGACTCCTTGTAGTCGGTAATCTTAACGACCTTCATTCCGTTAACGGCTTCGGGAGCCTTGACCCTAAGCCCCGAAAGAATGTTAGCCATTTTCTCCATACCGTCCTTACCGGGCATTGTGTAGGACATTGTCTTTTCAACATAAACGCCATGCTTCGCGTAGATGTCCTGAAGCGCCTCGTAGAGCGACTTTCCTTTTGTCTTGTAGTATGCCGCCATTTCGGCTATAAGCATTGACGCGACAACGCCGTCCTTATCACGGGCATGGTTGCCTACGAGGTAGCCGTAGCTCTCCTCGAAGCCTATCATATATGTGTAGTTGCCCTTCTTCTGAAAGTCCGTCATCTTCTCGCCGATGTATTTGAAGCCTGTTAGGACGCTCATGCACTCAACACCGTATGACTTGGCTATAGCCGCCGCAAGCTCCGTTGTAACGATTGTCTTTATTACCATGCCGTTTGACGGGAGAACGCCTTGCTCCTGTTTTGAGCGGAGGATGTAGTCAACTAAGAGCGCGCCTGTCTGGTTACCCGTCAGCGTTCTGTATTCGCCCTCGGCGTCGCGAACGACTATACCTACGCGGTCGCAGTCCGGATCGGTTCCGAAGATAACGTCAACATCGTTTTCCTTAGCCATTCTTATGGCAATCTCAAAGCCTTCCTTGTTCTCCGGATTAGGCGATTTAACCGTGGGGAAGCTGCCGTCGGGCGTGTCCTGTTCCTTAACGACAAGCACGTTCTTAAACCCTATTCTTCTTAAGATTTCCTGAACCGGACGCGAGCCTGTGCCGTGGAACGGGGTGTAGATAAGCTTGAAGGTGTCAGCTACAGCCTTGACCGCGTCGGGGTTGCACTGCTGGGTTTGGACAACCTGTAAGAATTTCTCGTTGAGGTCGGGGCCTACAATCTCGACTGTTCCGTCCGCGATGGCCGAGTCGAGATCGGCGTATTCAACAGCAAAAATGTCGATTGAGTCCATAGCATCAACAACAGTCTTAACAGCGTCCGGAGGGAGCTGCCCGCCGTCGGGACCGTATACCTTGTAGCCGTTATACTCCTTCGGATTATGTGAGGCTGTAACCATAACGCCCGCCGCGCAGCCGAGCTCGCGGATGCCGAAGGAACATTCGGGTACTGAATGTACCGTGTCGAAAAGATAAACCTTAATCCCTTCTTTGGCGAGGACCTTTGCGGTTTCCTCCGCAAATTCTCTTGACATTATTCTCGTGTCGTAGCTTATAAGTACGCCCTTGGACATGGCATCGGCGCCTTCCTTTTTAACATATGCCGCAACGCCGTAGCTTGCCTGTCTTACGTTATATATGTTAATTCTGTTTGTACCCATACCGAGCACGCCTCTCATGCCGGCCGTACCGAATTCAAGTCCGCAGTAAAATCTGTCCTCCAGTTCCTTCGCGTCCTTTGCGACCTCTTTCAGCTCGTCCTTCTCGTCAGCCGAGAGCGCGGCGGAGTTAAGCCACTTCTCATAGCTTTCCATATAGCCCATAGATAATCATCCTCCATAAAATAAAATTTGTTGCTATATATTATATAATATTTTCGGTATAAATTCAACTGTTATTTTGGGATTTTCAGAGAATTTTTCTCCGGTTTTTCACATTACCAATATACAAACAGCTCTTACTATCAGCGCGCACAGCGACGCTATTGCGCACTGACCGAGAACTATGCCTATCGCGCCCTTCGCGCCTATTTCGCGCTTTATCGCGGCGACCGCCGCAACGCATGGGGTGTAGAGCAGGCAGAACACCAAAAGCGCCGCCGCCGATACCGGTGATATTGTGCCAAGCAGCGAGCTTGTTGTACCGAACAGTACCGAAAGCGATGAAACCACGCTTTCCTTTGCGATAAATCCCGCGATCAGCGAGGTGCATATGCGCCAGTCGCCGAAGCCCAACGGCTTGAATACAGGCGCGATAAATCCCGCGAGAGAGGCGAGTATGCTATAACGCGAGTCCTCGACTGTATTTAAGTGATAGTCGAAGGTTTGCAGGAACCATACTACAATCGTTGCCAAAAATATTACCGTGAACGCGCGCTGTAAAAAGTCCTTTGCCTTATCCCACAGCAGGAGCGCGACATTTTTTGCGCCCGGCATACGATAGTTGGGCAGCTCCATAACGAACGGAACAGCCTCGCCTTTAAAGCCGGTGTTCTTCGCCACAAGCGCCACAAGCACACCCGTTATGATGCCTGTAAGATACAGAGCTACCATCACCAGTCCGCCGTGTTTGGGGAAGAATGCCGCGGTGAAAAACGCGTATATGGGCAGCTTTGCCGTACAGCTCATAAACGGCGTCAGGATTATAGTCATTTTTCTGTCACGCTCCGAGGGAAGCGTGCGGCTCGCCATAACGCCGGGCACCGTGCAGCCGAAGCCTATAAGCATAGGCACAATGCTTCTGCCGGAAAGACCGATTTTTCTAAGCAGCTTATCGGTTACGAACGCCACCCGCGCCATATATCCGCTGTCCTCCAAAAGCGACAGGAAGAAGAACAGAGTGACGATAATCGGCACAAAGCTCAACACGCTTCCGACGCCGTTAAACACGCCGTCAATAATAAGCGAATGCAGTGTCGGATTGATATTTATTTCCGTAAGCGCGCCGTCGGCAAGTCGGGTTATGTATGAAATTCCTGTTTCGAGCAATCCCTGGAGCCACGCGCCCACCACGTTAAACGTGAGCATGAAAACGGCCGCCATTATAAGTATAAACACCGGTATTGCCGTAAATCTTCCGGTAAGGATTTTATCAATCCTTTTGCTGCGTTCATGCTCCCTGCTCTCGTGCGGCTTTACGACCGTGCTTTCGCAAACGCGGCTTATGAACGAAAAACGCATATCCGCAATGGCAGCCGCGCGGTCAAGACCGCGCTCGATCTCCATTTGAGATATTATATGCTCAATCATTTCAAGCTCGTTTTCACTGAGATTTAAGGCTTTTTCCACTCTCTTATCTCCCTCGACAAGCTTTGACGCGGCGAAGCGTACCGGTATATGCGCGGCGGCTGCATGGTCCTCTATGAGGTGCATAATTCCGTGCAGGCAGCGGTGTACCGCTCCGTCGTGGTCGTCCTTGTCACAGAAATCGGTTCTGCCGGGACATTCGCGGTATTTGGCGACGTGTATGGCGTGCTTTATCAGCTCGTCAACGCCCTCATTTTTCGACGCGGAAATAGGCACGACCGGTATACCGAGCATTTCTTCCATTTTGTTTATATATATGGAGCCGCCGTTGCCGCGCATCTCGTCCATCATATTAAGGGCGAGCACCATTGGAGTGTCAAGCTCCATGAGCTGCATTGTAAGGTACAGACTGCGCTCCATGCTTGTGGCGTCAACTATATTTATAATGCCCGTGGGCTTGTCATTTATAATAAAGAGCCGCGATACAATTTCCTCCTGGCTGAACGGCGAAAGCGAATATATTCCGGGCAGGTCTGTAACGAGCGTGTTCGGATGCCCCTTTATAACCCCGCTTTTGCGGTCAACCGTTACGCCCGGAAAGTTTCCCACATGCTGATTGGAGCCGGTAAGCTGATTAAACAGTGTGGTTTTGCCGCAATTCTGATTGCCCGCAAGCGCGAATGTGAGCTGTGTGCCCTTAGGCCACGGGTTCTCGTCAGCTTTTACATGATATATTCCGTCCTCGCCCAGACCGGGATGCGCGGACATATCGCGACCGCGCTCTGCCGTGGCGGTCTGCTGTCGGACGTTTTGGGTAACGCTCTTTTCGTCAATTTCTATTTTTGCCGCGTCCGCAATCCGAAGCGTCAGTTCGTAGCCGTGAATGCGAAGCTCCATCGGGTCGCCCATGGGGGCGTATTTTATAAGCGTTACCGTTGTTCCGGGTATAACGCCCATGTCAAGGAAATGTTGTCTTAACGCTCCTTCGCCGCCCACTGCCGTTATTACGGCGCTATTGCCGGGGGTAAGCTCCTTTAATGTCATAACGTACTCTCCTTTTGTAAATCTGTGTATTAATTATATTTCATTATATGAGGTTTGTCAATACGATTTGACATTTATTACACGGTTTTTGCGCGGGTTAACAGACCGCCGGACGAAAGTTTGTAAGGCTTTAATTTGTTTAAAAACCGTTAAAAAAGTTTAAATATATGTAGCATTTTGTATTTTTTTGTGGTATAATTGTAATATAATATATAAAAAAACACAAAGGAGAATTTTTATGAAGAAGAAAAATTTTGTTTTTCTTGCGGTAGTGGTTGTTATTATCGGCGTATTTATCGGATTTGCGCTTAACACGCCTGCCGAAATAGATCCGGAAACCTACAGTCCGGCAGTCTATTCGACAATCGGAGCGCTTATCCCTCCGGTAATAGCCATAGTTCTTGCCCTTGTTACAAAGGAGGTGTATTCATCACTGTTCATAGGCATAGTGTCGGGCGCGCTGCTGTATGCGAACGGCAATCCGGAGCTGGGGCTTAACACTCTCTTGTTTAACGAGGAGGGAGGACTTATAACCAAGCTTTCGGACAGCTATAATGTCGGAATACTCGTGTTCCTTGTAATACTCGGAATTCTGGTCGCGCTCATGAACAAGGTGGGCGGCTCTGCCGCGTTCGGGCAATGGGCGGCGCGGCATATAAAGACGAGAATAGGCGCGCAGCTTGCCACAATGCTGCTCGGCATACTTATTTTCGTAGATGATTATTTCAACTGTCTTACCGTTGGCTCGGTTATGCGTCCGGTAACGGACAGACATAAGGTTTCGCGCGCGAAGCTCGCGTATGTGATAGACGCGACCGCAGCCCCGATTTGTATTATAGCCCCCGTGTCGAGCTGGGCGGCGGCGGTGACGGCGTCCGTGCCGGAGGGCAGCAGTATCAACGGATTTTCAATGTTTCTAAACACAATTCCGTATAATTTGTATGCAATCGGCACAATCGTAATGATGATAGTTATAGCAATCATGAAATTCGATTTCGGCCCTATGAAAAAGCATGAGATAAACGCGATGAACGGTGATTTGTTTACGACTCCCGACCGTCCGTACGGCGAGGCGGATAAGGAGATGACAACTCCGGAGGGAAAGGTTATCGACCTTGTTTTCCCGATTATAGTCCTGATAATTGCCTGCATTATCGGCATGATTTACACGGGCGGATTTTTTAAGGGCGAAAGCTTTATCGACGCGTTCGCCAATGCCGACGCGTCCATGGGACTTGTAATAGGCAGCAGCGTAACGCTTATAATCGCGTTCTGCTTCTATATGATTCGCGGCGTTATGAGCTTTTCGGATTTTGCGGGATGTATACCGGAGGGCTTTAAGGCGATGGTTGCGCCGATTATGATTTTGGCCATGGCATGGACGCTTTCGGGCATGACCGGACTTTTGGGCGCAAAATATTTTGTGCATGATGTTGTGGCGTCGTATGCCGGAACGCTGCAAATGTTCCTGCCGGCGGTTATATTCGTTGTAGCCGCGTTTTTGGCATTCTCGACGGGAACCTCGTGGGGAACCTTTGCAATTCTCATTCCAATTGTATGCAACGTGTTTGAGTCGGATTATTCAATGCTCGTTATCGCGATAGCGTCATGTCTTGCCGGCTCGGTTGCGGGCGACCACTGTTCGCCGATTTCGGATACGACCATAATGGCGTCCGCGGGAGCACATTCAAATCATATAAACCATGTTTCAACACAGCTTCCGTATGTTATTGTGGTGTCGGCTGTTTGTGTGATAGGATATATAATAGCGGGCGCTCTGAGCTATTCAAACGGCCCCGCGATAATCGCTTTGCCCGTTACGGTTGCCATTCTCATAGGCGTTTTAATAGGGATAAAGAAGATTACAAGCCGCTCATAACCGGTATACTCGCGTTTGCCCGATCGGGTTTCGGGCAAACGCCGCGGCGGGTGAAAAAGACGGAACGAAAAATGACGGAGGATGGCGCGGATGCTCTATAATTTTGATTATTCGATACTCAATTTTATTCAGGATCATATGCGATGCGGTTTGCTGGACGCAATAGTACCCAAAATAACCATGCTCGGTAATTGGGGATTGCTTTGGATTGCTGTTTCCGCTATTCTGATGCTCAAAAAGAAATCGCGAAAAATCGGCATTACGCTAATCGCGGGCCTGCTAATGGGACTTATAATCGGCAACGGAATATTAAAAAACCTCGTGGCGCGGCCGCGTCCGTGCTGGGGCGACATTCCGTTCGAGCGGCTCATAGCAAATCCTACCGACTATTCGTTCCCGTCCGGCCATACGCTGTCATCGTTTATAGCGGCTATCACCCTGTACCGCGCGGATAAGAGGCCGGGTATCGCGGCTTTGGTATTGGCGGCGCTTATAGCGTTTTCAAGACTGTATCTCTATGTTCATTATCCGAGCGACGTCTTGGGGGCAATAGCGCTTGCGTTTATTATTGCATATGCCGCAAACAGATGGGTGTATAAAAAATTATGACGGATTATCACTATAAATCCATGGGGAAAATCGTTGCTTTTTAACGGCAAATGCGCTTGATTTTTCATGGGATTTATTGTATAATATATACGCAGATTATTGATAAGGAGATGAAGATGTGGAATTTATCGAATTTCTGATATTATTCCCGTTCCTGATCGCGGGGGTATTAGCAGTAACCCAAAATAACACAGCGAGAAAAACAATAGTGTACCTAAGCGGCGGTATAATAATCGCGGCCGCAATAGCGCTTGCGGTGTCACAGCTGGTGCTCGGTTCGGGCAATGCAAAGACATGGCGAGGCGAGGAAAGCCTGATACATATAGTAGACTATGCGATGCTTGCCGTAGAGGCTTTTTTAATGGTGCTCGTTGTTATTTTGAGCATAAAACACAGAAAGTATTACGCGGGACTCCTGTCCGTTATAGGAACGGTTCTTGTGGGCTGGTTCGAGCTTTCGGGCAGGGCGGTTAAAGGAACCGCAAATCTGTACTGTGACAGGCTCACGGTTGTTATGTGTCTTGTTATAGCCGTAATCGGCTCGCTTATCTGCATGTATGCCGTAGGCTATATGCATGATTATCATCACCATCATACGGAGTATAAGGACAGAAGAACATTTTTCTTCCCGATGCTTTTCGTATTTCTCGGCGCGATGTTCGGGCTTGTAACATCGTCAAATCTTATTTGGATTTATTTCTTCTGGGAGATAACGAGTATCTCGTCGTTTTTGCTGATTGGCTACACGCGCACAAAGGAGGCCGTAAACAACTCCTTCCGCGCGTTGTGGATGAACCTTCTGGGCGGGCTTGGCTTTGCGGCGGCAATTGTGCTTGCCGGTATGAGGCTCAATGTGGGAACGTTGCAGGAGCTTGTTTCGTACAGCGATAAAGCGCTTATACTCGTGCCGGTAATTCTTCTCGCGTTTGCCGCGATTACAAAATCGGCCCAGATGCCGTTCTCAAGGTGGCTTTTGGGCGCGATGGTTGCGCCTACGCCGACGTCGGCATTGCTGCACAGCGCTACAATGGTTAAAGCCGGCGTGTATCTTCTCCTGAGACTTGCGCCCGTCATGGGCGGAGAGCTTTCCGGAACAATGGTATCGGTTATAGGCGGTTTTACCTTCCTGATAGCAAGTATGCTTGCCATTACCGTAAGCGACGGCAAGAAGGTGCTGGCATACTCGACCATTTCAAATCTCGGGCTTATCACCGCATGCGCGGGCGTCGGCTCGCCGGATACCGTATGGGCGGGCGTTTTGCTGCTCATGTTCCACGCGGTTTCGAAGTCGATGCTGTTCCAGGCCGTAGGCTCGTTCGAAAACGCTACCGGCTCGCGTAATATTGAGGATATGCACGGACTTATGCGAAGCTATCCGAGACTTGCGATAATAATGGTAATAGGCATAGCGGGAATGTTCCTCGCTCCGTTCGGTATGCTCATTTCAAAATGGGCCGCGCTTAAAGCCTTTGTCGACGCGAAGAATATATTCCTTGTTGTTTCCATTGTATTCGGAAGCGCCACCACAATGCTATATTGGACAAAGTGGCTCGCGAAGATACTTATTTGTAAGGCAGACACGCATAAGGTAACGCATAAGACTCCGGGCAGTGAGTGGACTTCACTTTTCACCCACGCCGCGCTTATGATTGTTCTGTGCGTTTCGCTGCCGATATCGTCAAAGAGACTTATTGAACCGCTGCTTTCGCAGCTTTACAGCAAAACGGTATCGGTGCTCTCCGTTGAGGACCTTATCATTATGGTTATTATGATGTTTATGATTTTCGTGGTTCCGGCGGTTGCGGGTCTGTTTGTGCACAAAATTAAGGTAAAGCCGGTAATAACATATATGTCCGGTATCAATAACGGTGACGACCGCCGCTTTATCGGCTCATTCGGAGAGAGAAAGCTGCAGTATCTTTCAAACTGGTATATGGTTGACTATTTTGGCGAGAAAAGAATATGGAAGCCTGCTGTATATGTTGCAACAGCTCTTATTGTAATATTTATCAGCTTAGCAATCAGTACGTTAACGGGAGGTGTCATTTGATGTCCACAATAATAGGAATAATAGCTTTTATCGTGTTTGCGCCGTTTGCGGGCGGATTGCTTTCGGGTATCGACAGAAAGCTTACGGCTCGTATGCAGGGGAGAATAGGTCCTCCGATACTTCAGCCATTCTATGATGTGAAGAAGCTTTTGAATAAGGAAATTCTTCTTATAAACAATATGCAGATATTATTCATGTGGTGCTTTTTGGTGTTTATAGTGTTCACGGGCGCTCTGTTCTGCGGCGGCTCAAATATACTTCTGGTATTCTTCGTGCTTACCACCGCCGCGATGTTTCTTGTGCTCGAAGCGTCGCTTACGAACTCGGCGTATGCCACAATGGGAGCGAACCGTGAGATGATACAGATGCTCTCCTACGAGCCTATGGTGCTTTTAACCGCTGTCGGCTTCTATGTGGCGACCGCGTTCTCTACGGGAACGGGAACCTTTAACCTGCACGAGATAGTGGATAATTCACCTATTCCGAACATAGTATATCTGCCGGGGGTGTTCATAGGATTTTTGTACATACTGACAATTAAGCTCAGAAAATCGCCGTTTGACATTTCCATGTCGCACCATGCGCATCAGGAAATGGTTAAGGGCGTTACAACGGAGCTTTCGGGCGGACTCATGGCGCTTATGGAGATTTCGCATTGGTATGAGAATGTGTTCCTGCTCCTGGTTGTGTCGCTATTTATCATATGTGACGCGTGGTGGAGCATACCGCTTGCGGTTGTTGTGGTCGCGGCGGCGTTCTTCCTTGAAATTCTCATAGATAACACATCGGCAAGAGTTAAGTGGGATGTTATGCTGAAATCGGCATGGGCGGTAACGCTTGTGTTCGGCTGCATAAACGTATTCATCCTACAGTTGATTTGACGGGAGGAGTTGGAAAAATGGCAAAGGTAGCAAAATCACCGTGGCTTCTCCACTATGACGGATCAAGCTGCAACGGCTGTGATATAGAGGTTTTGGCGTGTCTTACGCCGGTATACGATGTTGAGCGTTTCGGCGTTATAAACACCGGAAATCCCAAGCATGCGGATATTCTGCTTATCACGGGCGGTATTAACTCACAGAACAAGCCCGTTGTCGAGCAGCTGTATTCGCAGATGCCCTCACCGAAGGTTGTTGTGGCGGTGGGCATATGCGCGTGCAACGGCGGCGTATTCAAGGAGTGCTACAACATACTGGGCGGCGTTGATAAGGTTCTGCCGGTCGATATTTACGTGCCGGGCTGTGCCGCGAGGCCTAACGCGATTATAGACGGCGTTGTAAAGGCGGTCGCGCTTCTTGAAGAGAAGCGCGCCAAAATGGACAGTGAAGGAGGTAACAACAAATGAGAGAAAAATATGTGCTTGCGGAAATAACCTCAGACCTTCTTCCGTTAAAGGCGGTAAAGGCAAAGCATAATCATGCGCGGCTTGTGCAGATTTGCAGCGTCAACACCGCTACAGGCTATGACCTTTTGTATTCGTTTGCCGAGGGGTATAATTTTGTAAACTACAAGGTCGCGATAAAAGAGAACGAGGCGGTTCCGAGCATTTCGGACATATACCCGTCGGCGGCGTTATACGAGAATGAAATTCGTGAGCTGTTCGGCGTGAATGTGCAGTATATAAATCTTGACTATCATGAAAAGCTTTATAACATAGACAAGGAGACTCCGTTTAAGACAAAGCCGGCACAGGCTCCCGAAAAGCCGAAGTTTACTCCGGAGCAGATTGAGGCTATGAAAAAAGCGGCAGCGGCCAAAAAGGCGGCAGCAAAGGCTGCGCGGGAAGCGGAAGGAGGTAAGGCATAATGTCAACAAGAACAATTGTCCCGTTCGGACCGCAGCATCCGGTTCTTCCGGAACCAATTCATCTCGACCTCGTCTTAGAGGACGAAAAGGTTGTGGACGCTGTGCCGAAAATAGGCTATATACACCGTGGCCTTGAAAAGCTTGTTGAAAAGCGGGACTTTAACGATTATGTATATGTAATAGAAAGGACCTGCGGTATTTGCTCGTTCATGCACGGCATGGGCTATGTTGAGGCTGTCGAAAGGATTTTTGACGCAGAGATACCGGATCGGGCAAAGTATTTAAGGACGATATGGGCGGAGATGTCAAGAATACATTCACATCTTTTGTGGCTCGGACTTCTTGCTGACGGATTTGGGTTTGAGGCGCTGTTCTATCAGTGCTGGAGAATGCGCGAGCGCGTGCTGGATATGTTTGAGGAATCGACTGGCGGCCGCGTAATATTCTCGGTAAATAAGATTGGCGGCGTCTTAAAGGATATGCCGGCGGATATGCTCGCGAGATTTGTCAATAACTTTAACGAGATGGAGAAGGAGCTGCGCGAGCTTACAAATGTGTTTTTGACAGACTTTTCGGTTGAGACGCGTCTGCGCGGCGTGGGCATACTGACCCGCGACGAGGCGATTGATTTGGGCGCGGCGGGGCCGATGATGCGCGCGAGCGATATTGCGATAGACACAAGAAAGCTGGGCTACGCGGCATACGAGGACATAGATTTTGATATAATAACAAGCAAGGACTGCGACTCCTATGCGCGCTGCGAGGTGCGTATAGGCGAGATATTCCAGTCGATTGATATTATTCGTCAGGCTGTTTCCAAGATACCCGATACGGAGATTTCAATTCAGATTAAGGGCAACCCGAACGGTGAGGCGTTCGCGCGTATGGAGCAGCCGCGAGGCGAGGCGATATACTATGTGCGCGGAAACGGAACAAAGTTTCTCGAACGCGCGAGAGTGCGCACGCCCACATTTACAAACCTCACTCCGATGTTAAAAACGCTAAAGGGCGCGGACTTGGCGGATGTTCCGCTTTTGGTGCTCACAATTGACCCGTGCATAAGCTGTACGGAAAGATAACGGGGAGGGAATAGAGATTGGCTACATTAATGAAATTCACGAGGCTCGCTTTAAGGAACCTGTTTTCAAAGCCTGTGACAAAGGATTATCCGGCGGTTCCGCGCGAGTATCCGGAACGGACAAGGGGCAGCATACAGATTAATATCGAGGACTGTATATTCTGCGGCTCGTGTCAGAGAAAATGTCCGTCGGGCGCGATTACGGTTGACCGTAACGCGAGGACATGGAGTATAGACAGAATGGGATGCGTACAGTGCGAGAACTGTAAAAACGGATGTCCCAAGCACTGTCTAACGACGGACGTTCACTATTCCGAGCCGGACTTCACAAAGCGTGTGGACACATATACCGGCCCCGCGCCGGCGGCAAAGCCGGAAGCTCCCGCAAAGCCAAAATTCACTCCCGAACAGATTGAGGAGATGAAAAAGGCGGCAGCCGCCGCAAAGAAAGCGGCGGAGGAAAATAGTTGATTTCAAAAAGGCTGCTGCGCATACTTGTGCAGCAGCCAATTATTTAAGGAATAATCATGACTGAGAAATATATCATAACCGGACTTGTGCAGGGGATCGGCTTTCGTCCCGACGTAAAGCGCGCGGCGGAGCAATGCGGCATAAGCGGTTCTGTGAAAAATACAGGCGGAGCGGTTGAGATTATCGCTCGCGGCGCGCCAAAACAGCTTGAAGCGTTTAAAAATTTAATAAAGTCCGTTCCCATGGCGGTTATAACGTCTTTTTCCGCGCGTGAAACGGATGAAATCGTTTCCGACGGATTTGTAATTATTTCGAGTAACGGCGACAATACCGACGTGCCGCTTGTGACTCCGGATATTTCCGTGTGCGATAATTGTATAGCGGAATTTGATGATGAAACCGACAGACGGTACAGACATCCGTTCATAAGCTGCACACGATGCGGGCCGAGATATTCGATTATCGACAGGCTGCCGTATGACAGATGCAATACCGTTATGTCCGATTTTGAGATGTGCCCCGACTGCCGAAAGGAGTATACGGATATTAAAGATATCCGCTGCCACGCGCAGACCGTCGCCTGCAACGACTGTGGGCCGGTTCTTTCGTACACGGCGGGCGGCAATCCGCTCGAAGGCGCGGCGCGAACCATAAAAAGCGGCGGGGTTGTGGCTGTAAAAGACATAGGCGGGTATCATCTTGTGTGCGGAGCGTATAACGAAAACGCCGCGCGTCGGATACGGGAGATAAAGCGGCGCGACAGGAAGCCGTTCGCGGTAATGTTTAATACCGTGGATGAAATCCGCAATATCGCCCAAGTATCGGAGCTTGAGGAGTTGGCGCTGAAGTCGGCGGCGCGTCCCATTGTGCTTGTGAAAAAGAAAAACGACGACTTTGCTCCGTCGGTATGCGCCGAGAGCGGTTCGGTGGGCGCGTTTTTGCCGTGCAATCCCGTCCAGCATTATCTCACAAAGGAATGTGGCGCGCTTGTCATGACAAGCGCGAACATTTCGGGCGAGCCGATAATTACGGAGGACGAGCGCATGGCGCGGCTGCGTCGGGAAACGGGCGGCTTCGAAATCCTGAGCCACAACAGGCGTATTCTGACTCCGCTTGACGACAGCGTGTGCAGAATAATACGCGGACGTATTCAGCTCCTACGCAGGGCGAGAGGGTATACGCCTCTGCCCGTTACGCTCGATATGCCAAAGGGGCGCGCGATATTTGCGGCGGGCGGAGATTTAAAGGCGGCTTTCTGCTTCGCAAAGGACGGCAGAGCGTATATGAGCCAGTATTTCGGCGACCTTGAGAACGCGGCGGCGTATGACGTATGGAAAAGGAATATAAAGCGGCTCGGCGGGCTGCTAAATATAGAGCCGGATATTGTAATAACAGATATGCATCCGGGATATTTCAGCGCTAACTATCCGTCGGCAATGCGGGCGCAGCATCATTTTGCGCATATGGCGTCGGTTATGGCGGAACATGGACTAAAGGGCAGCGCGACGGGCTTTATTTTCGATGGTACGGGGTACGGTACGGCCGGGAACATATGGGGCGGAGAGATAATCGGCTTTGACGGCGCTTTTTCGCGTATCGGCGGTCTGGAATACACGCCCCTGCTCGGCGGCGACGAGTCCGCTAAGGACGCGGGGCTTACGCTTGACTGCTATCTTATCGCGGCGGGGCTTGAGCCGAAAACGGCAAATGCGTCGCTTATAAAGGCGGCGCTTAAAAACAATATAAATACAGTGAAGTCGTCAAGCATGGGACGGCTTTTTGACGCTGTCTCGGCAATGCTCGGCATATGCGGATACAACTCGTACGAGGGCGAGTGCGCAATTAAGCTGGAGCTTGCGGCGGAGCGGGCAAAGGAGGCGTATCCGCTGACGCTGCCGGAAAAGGGCGGATGCTGGAATACCAAAGAGCTTATCCGCAAAATGATAAAGGCGGCGGAGAGCGGCGCGGACACAAACAGTATAGCTCTCGGATTTCACGCGGCGGTCGCGAACGCTGTTTGCAATTACGCCGAAAGACGCGGTGAAAGGAGCATAGTTCTTTCCGGCGGAGTGTTTGCAAACAGGATACTTACGGAGATGTGTATTGACAGACTTGAAGAAAAGGGTTATAATGTATATATAAACGAGCGGGTTCCCTCAAATGACGGCGGGCTGGCGCTCGGTCAGGTATGGATAGGAGGAAACGTGAATGTGTGTGGCGGCGCCGGGACTTGTTAAAAGTATTAAGGATAATATAGCTAAGATAGACTATAACGGCAATATCGTTGAGGCGAACGCGGGAATAGTGAGCGTTAAGCCCGGCGACCGTGTGCTGGTACACGCAGGGCTTATAATACAGAAAATCAGCAAAAACGAGGCGGAGAAAATGGACGAGCTTTTCCGTGAGCTGGAGGAGCTGGGCAATGGCTGATTTAAACGGGATAAAAAGGCGGCTTCGGGAATATGACGGCGAGCCGCTTACAATCATGGAGGTATGCGGTACGCATACGGCAGCAATCTCGGAGAACGGAATTGCGGATATGCTCTCGCCCAAAATAAGACTTGTATCGGGGCCGGGCTGTCCCGTATGCGTAACGGTGGCTTCGTATATAGACAGGCTTTTAGAGCTTGCAATGCAGCCCGCAATGACGGTTGTGACATTCGGCGATATGCTGCGTGTGCGAGGCTCGGAAAAGTCTCTGCGCGACGTCACAGCGGAGGGCGCGTCGGTAAGGATGATATATTCGCCGTTTGAGATATTAAAGCTTGCCGAGGCGGAGCCTGACCGAACATTTGTATTCGCCGCCGTGGGGTTTGAAACGACAACTCCGGTATACGCGCTTATGGTTGAGCAGCTTATACAAAGAAATATTAAGAACGTGAAGCTCCTTACCGCGCTTAAAACCATGCCGGGAGCGATACGCGCGGTAGCGGCGGACGGAACGGCGGTAACGGGCTTTTTAGCGCCGGGGCATGTCAGCGTAATAACGGGTCACAGGCTTTTTGAGAATATGGCTAAGGAGCTTGGTATGCCGTTTGTAACGGCAGGCTTTGAGGGGGCTGATTTGCTTTGCGCCGTATACGCGCTTACAAGGCTCAGGGGCGGAAGGTCGCTTAATATGTACCCGTCGGTTGTAACCTATGACGGCAACAAGGCGGCGCAGGATATTGTTAACAAATATTTTGAACCGTGCGACGGAGCGTGGCGCGGAATGGGTATAATACCGAGATCGGGAATGAAACTGAAGGATGAGTACGCAAAATATGACGCGGGAAGCGCGGGACTTACAGAGGACAGGCTGTATAACGGCGCGTGCGCATGCGGCGACGTTATTTCCGGCCGCAAAAGCCCGAATGAGTGCCCTATGTTCGGGAAGGGCTGTACTCCGGACACGCCGCAGGGAGCGTGCATGGTGTCCATGGAGGGCTCATGCTTCCATTACTACATTAATAAAAGGAAATGATTGAATGAAAATAACAATGGCGCATGGCAGCGGTGGACGCTCAACGTCGCGGCTTATAGACGAAGTGTTCAGGAGCGCGAACGCAAATCCGATACTGGACATGATGGAGGACAGCGCGGTTGTGGACGGCGCGGCAAAAATTGCCGTCACCACCGACAGCTTTGTGGTCACGCCCCTGTTTTTTAAGGGCGGCGACATAGGCAGGCTCGCGGTATGCGGAACGGTAAACGACCTGCTTATGCGAGGCGCTGTGCCGAAATATATCACAAGCGCGTATATAATCGAGGAGGGTGCGGATTTTGAAACTCTTTCAAAAATCGCGCAATCCATGGCGGAAACGGCTAAGGAAGCGGGCGTTACGGTTATTGCCGGAGACACTAAGGTTGTTGAAGGCAACGGCGGTATATATATAAATACCACAGGCGTGGGATTTGTTTATGATGGCGCGGATATACGGAGCGCTAACTGCAAGGCGGGTGATGCGATAATAGTTTCAGGAACATTGGGCGATCACCATGCCGCAATATTAAGCGAAAGGATGGGGATAGAGAACAATATAAAAAGCGACTGCGCGCCGCTTTGCGATATGGTGAGGAATATGATGGACGCCGGAGTGGAAATTCACGCGATGCGCGATGTGACGCGCGGCGGACTGGGCACAGTTTTAAATGAGTTTTCAAAAGCGTCCGGTTGTCGGTTTGAACTTGACGAGGACAGTATTCCGATAAATCCGGAGGTTGCGGGATTTAATAAAATCTTAGGGCTTAATGTAATGCACATGGGCAATGAGGGCAAGCTTGTCGGGATTATCGCGCCGCGTGACGCGGAGCGCGCACTAAAAATAATAAGAAATAGTCGTTACGGTACGGCGGCGGAGATTATCGGCACCGTAACGGACGGCGAAGGCGTGGTCATGAACACTCATGTAGGTGGCAGACGCGCAATAATTGAACTTTACGGCGAGGGATTGCCAAGAATTTGCTGATACCAAACTGCGTAAAGATTATGTGACAAGACAAAGCGCGTCGGCCGTGCTCCAATCGGGCATGGTCGGCGCGCTTTGTTAATCGTCAATATCAATGCTGTCCACCAGAAACTCCCTGCCGGAAACTATTTTGAGCTTCTGACTGCCGCAATGCTCGCAGCGGAACCGAAAACGGATAAGCCTTGTTTCCGCGCCGCAGTCGAGACATTTTGCTGATGCCGGTATACTGTCAAACTCAAGCTTTGCTCCGTGGGCTATCGTGCCTTCGCTTACAATATCAAAGTATTCTTGAATATATTGGGGAACACAGCCTGTCATCTCACCGAGCGTTATTTTTATTTTGTTTATTTTTTTTGCATGCTCGTTCTCCGCCGAGGAGAGCGCAATGTTTAAAATACTCTGCGTTATTGACAGCTCATGCATTTATGCTTTCCTCAATCCTGCCGCCGAGCCATGCGGTGAACTCGCTAAGTCCCGCGCCGGTCTTGTTCGACACTTTAAACACATCTATATCCGGATTTATCTCCTTAGCGCCGCGAATGACGCGCTCCGCGTCAAAGTCAAAGTATTCAATCATATCGTATTTGTTTAAAATAAGCGCATCCGTCGTTTGGAACATCAACGGATACTTTTCAACCTTATCATCGCCCTCAGGGATGCTTAAAAGCGCGACTCTGAAAGACTCGCCTATATTAAATTCGGCGGGACACACAAGGTTTCCTATGTTTTCAACAAATATGACGTCGAGCTCGTCCAGGTCGAAATCGGGGAGGATGTTCTCTATGGACATGGCTTCTATATGACACGCGCCATCGGTGTTTAGCTGTACCACCGGCACGCCGAGCCGTTTCATATGCTCCGCGTCAATCCTGCCGGCTATGTCGCCTTCTATTACGCCGATTTTGAATTTGTCGGACATGGCTTTGATTACGGACGTAATAACCGAGGTCTTGCCCGCGCCGGGCGAACCCATTATGTTTACGAGGCAAACCCTTTTTTCTCTAAGCTTAGCCTTTATTTCGTCCGAGTGATCCTCGTTCCATTCCATTATCTGATGCACAACCTTAATTTCCATTTCTGCCACCTTCCGTAATTTGCGCAATTTAATATGATAGGCTCATCCGATTATAGCCTTTGCCTTTAGTATTGCAATCGCTGTTTTACAGTCCCGTATTTCATTGTTCATAACCATCTCATACAGCGTGTAGAGCGGTATTTTCGATATGCTTAAAAACTCGCCGGGGTCTAAATGCTGCCCCTTGTATTTGAGATTTGTCGCAAGATATATTGAAAGCTTTTCCGTGCAGTAGCCGGGCGTGGCGTAGTACTCGCCCAAAAATTCCAATTTATCCGTACAATAACCCGTCTCCTCTTCAAGCTCGCGCATACCCGCAGCATACGGATCTTCGCCCTGCTCCAGCTTGCCCGCCGGTATTTCAAGCATGATTTCGTCTGCCGCGATCCTGTACTGCTTTACCATGAACACCTCGCGTTCCGGCGTTACGGCTATGACGCCCACGCCGCCGTGATGCTCCACTATCTCACGCTTTGACGGCTTGCCGTCGGGGAGGATTATATCGTGAACCTTTACCTTGAAAATTCTGCCGTTAAAAAGATTGTCCTCAGTGCTTAAAATTTTCTCCTTTAAATCCATTATATATCTCCTTAAAGCTCCATCGTTATCCTTCTGCCGCGCGTCTCGTATTTGCGGTATTTAACGCCCGTCATGTCAAGCATTCTGCGCGCGGCTATGGATGATTCCGTGTCGTGGTATTTATCCGACAGATAGATTATCTCGCTTATGCCGCTCTGAATTATTGCCTTTGTACATTCGTTACACGGGAAAAGAGTAACGTAAACCCTCGCGCCCTTAAGCGACGGCGCGGGACTGTTGAGTATTGCGTTAAGCTCCGCGTGGCATACAAACATATACTTCGTGTCGAGCGGCGCGCCGGTTCTGCGCCACGGCATATCCTTGTCGGCGCAGCCGATGGGCATTCCGTTATAGCCGAGCGACAGTATTTTATTTTCATTGTTTACAATACACGCTCCGACCTGCGAGTTGTCGTCCTTTGAACGCATCGCGCTCAGCAGCGCGATACCCATAAAATATTCATCCCATGATATGTAGTCTGTACGCATAGCGGTTCTCCTTAATATTTCTTTATCCCTATATCGTTTCTGTGGAATTCGTCCTTCCATGTGATTTTTGCCACGCCCTCATATGCGCGTTTTATCGCCTTATCGAGGTTCTCGCTGACTGCCGTCACGCCCAGTACCCTGCCGCCGGCATTGGTATATTTCCCGTCAACCTTTTTCGTTCCGGCATGGAACACGGTTATGCCGTCTAACGCGTTCGCATCCTCAATGCCTGTTATTTCAAAGCCCTTTTCGTATGATACCGGGTATCCGCCGGACGCCATAACCACGCATACAGCAGCGTTATCGTCCCATTCGATTTCGATTTCATCGAGTCTTTCATCGATTACCGCTTCCATAATTTCGACTAAATCCGTTTTAAGACGCGGTAGAACCACCTGCGTTTCGGGATCGCCGAAACGGCAGTTGTACTCTATCACCTTAACGCCGTTTTCCGTCATCATAAGACCGAAGTAAAGCACGCCCTTAAACGGTCTGCCCTCGCTTTGCATAGCGTTTATCGTGGGTAGGAATATGTTTTTCATGCACTCCTCGGCCTTAGCCGCGTCATAGAGCCTTGACGGGGAGAACGTTCCCATGCCGCCCGTGTTGAGCCCTTGGTCGTTATCATACGCTCTCTTATGGTCCTGCGCCGAAACCATGGGCTTTACCGTCTTGCCGTCGGTGAACGCGAGAACCGAAACCTCCGGCCCCGTTAAAAATTCTTCTATTACCACGCGCTTGCCGCTGTCGCCGAACTTGCCGCCGTCTATCATATCCGAAACGGCCGCCTTTGCCTCATCGAGGTTTTGCGCTATAATAACGCCCTTGCCGAGCGCGAGTCCGTCGGCCTTTATTACTGCCGGGAACGTGCCCTTTTCAAGATAAGCTATGGCGTCCGCGCTGTTTGTAAACACCTCATAGTCCGCAGTGGGTATGTTATACTTCTTCATAAGCTCCTTTGAAAAAGCCTTGCTCGCCTCTATCACGGCCGCGTTCGCGCGCGGGCCGAACGCGCGTATACCCGCGTCCTCCATAGCGTCTACCATACCCGCCGCGAGCGGATCGTCCGGCGCTACCATAACAAGGTCAACGGCGTTGTCCTTTGCGAACCTGACCATATTTTCCTTGTCCATTACATTTATATCAACGCACTCCGCAAGCTCCGCAATACCCGCGTTGCCGGGCGCGCAATAAATCTTTGTAACCTTAGGCGACTGCGCGATCTTCCACACAATAGCATGCTCTCGTCCGCCGCTGCCTATAACCAATATTTTCATTTGTTTCAGTCCCTTTCATAAATAAATTCCATACTGTCAGTATAACATATTATTCAAATGCTTGCAAGTATTTTCTTTATAAAAGCGCAAATTAAAATCATCACGGCTAACCGACGCGCTGGAATTAAGAGAATTTTCATTTGTTAGGAAATCGCGGTTTTTAGCCTGTTTATATATTGACATTAATAGTTTTATATGATAAAATTTTAATATATAAATTATTGTATTCGTTAACCGGAAGTATATGTATGTATTAAAGTGAGGTGAAACAGAGTGCAGAATGAAAAATATTGCGAATACTGCGGCGCGAAAATCCCCGCTGATGCTGAATTTTGCGGGAATTGCGGAAAAAAGGTCGAGGGAAAAAATGCCGTGGATTATAATATGAACGGCGGTAACAACGCGGTACGGAAAAATGCGCCGGCGGCAGCAAACTCTTATCAGGGTTTTCCAAATTCTGACAACATGGGGGATTTTGCCGAAAATCCAAATAATTATCCGCAGCCGAAGAAGAAAAGGACAGCTTTGTATATAGGCATGGCTGTTGTCATGTTTGTTGTGTTTGCATTTATCGGTATGGCGGTTGAAAGGGTCTTGCAAAACTCAGACCGTTCCGGCTCGGGAACCGCGAACACAGGGACCGGCGGCAGCGGCGCTATAGCAACGTCGGTACCGGAGGAGGAGAAAGTCTACGTAAAAGGTACATTTACCGATACAACCTATGAAAGCGAGTTTATCGGCATAAGATATAACGCTCCGGAGGGCTGGGCGCTTGCGACCGAATCCGAGCTTGCGCAGTTGCCGCAGGACAATGCGACCACATGGGAAATGGAGTCTGTCAATTCCGCGGACGGAAGTAATATACTTATAGCGGCCGAGAAGCTGCCGTTAACTAACATGACGGTGGATATGTATATAAACTCGTTAAAAAACATTCTTTCGGAAGGTGTGGGCATATCGGTTGATGAGATAAGAGATAACGGAACATATACAATTGCCGGAGAAACGTATACTGTGATTACATACAACGCGTCGGTGCAGAACGGGGGAACATACAGGCAGACATTTTATTTAAGAAAAATCAATACTCATATGGTAACCATTACGGTAACGGCAGCGTCATCGGGCGTTACGGATGAAGAGATACTCAGTCATTTTGTTGAGTATTAAATAATACTTAGACTTTGTGTGATTACATGTATCAAGACGCAAATTTAAAAGCCGCACCGGCAGAACGAAAAAAGCCCCTGCAAACATCGGGTTTGCGGGGCTTTTCTGGAGCTGGTGAGCGGAGTCGAACCGCCGACCTCGTCATTACCAATGACGTGCTCTGCCACTGAGCCACACCAGCGTGTCTTTCTAAACACGTTAGTTATTATATCAGAGATTATATATTTTGTCAATAGTTAATTTGCTAAAGTTCCCGGTTTTTGCGAAACGCGAAACGGAATATCAAGTGTGCATTATATTTCAAAAACTCCTCAAAATCGCGTATTTCCTTATCCGTGAACCCTTCCCTTAAAATCCATTGATAGGATGGGAGTTTACATCGGGCGCTTTCAAACCCGTTATCTGACGGTCGCTCAAAATGTACCTCTACAAATTCTTCTCCATTCTCATTAAATACCTGTGTATGAACAATTTCTGTTTCATCCGCTAATGTAATATATGGGTATATCATGGAATTTCCTCCGTCTTAAATTCAATATTTTTATTATTATAGCATAACATATTTTATTTGTCCATATCTGAATGAAAATTTACCACGGTTTTTGAATTGTTAATGACCTTGTGAATTTTTGTTTATCGGTCTTATGGGATACCGTATCGCCCGTGTATGTGGCGCTGTATTCAATTCGTAAAGCCTTTGGTACGTCAAGAAGTCTACTCAGTCATAGACAATAAAAAACGCGGCAAAGATTTGCCGCGCATTATTCATAGCCTTAGTTTTTATTCGCGTACTCCATTTGCACCCTTTTGAGCAATTCTTCATCCGTACCTAAAGACTTTAGTATTTCCAATATGTCAGCAGCACCCTCGGCTCTACCTTTCTTCTCGCCTTCCTTTATGCCTTCTGCTCGGCCCTCGGCCTTAGCGTCGGAGATGTAGGACGCTTCATCGTGTAAAGCCCGCTCTCTTATGCGCGCTATCTCGCGCAGCTTGTCATCCGCGCTCATCTTTTTTAATAGGAACACCGCTTTGTTCATGACCTTGTCGTCCGCACGCGTAATCATTTCAGCATCCTCCTCATTTTTCATATTTAAAAATTTCAACCATCGCCTTAGCCGTTTTATCTGCCTGCTGTCACTGTCAACCTTTGGCAGCTCCAGAAAATCAAATCTGCATTTGTCGGTAAGCAGCTCGCC